>JAVVPF010000039.1 GCA_036655895.1 Cloacibacillus sp.
AGCAGGTCTACGGCGCCGTTTGAAAAAACGCCGGCGTTGTGTGACGACCAAAGGACAGGAAGTTCCAGCACAAGGTCGCAGCCGCATGAAAGCGCGGCTTCAGCGCGCGTCCATTTGTCAAGCAGCGCGGGTTCGCCGCGCTGGACGAAATCGGAGGAGAGCACGGCTACCGCGCATTCGGCGCTAGATATCCTTCGCGCCTCGTTTATGTGATACAGGTGGCCCTTGTGAAGCGGGTTATATTCGGCAACAATCCCGACAGCGGGAAAGAACATAAAGATTCACCGTCCTTTTTGATATCTGCTAAAGGATACCACAAAGCGGCGGTACAATCAGATCAAGGGAGGCAATTCAGTTCCAATGAAAATATTAGTTCTCAACTGCGGCAGCTCCTCACTTAAGTATCAGCTCATCGACACCGACGGCGAAAAGGTGCTGGCCAAGGGCCTTGTCGAACGTATCGGCATCGAAGGCTCACGCATCAAACACACAAAGACCGGTCAGGACTCCGTCACGCGCGAAGTCCCGTTCAAGGACCATTCCGAAGCCATCAAGTACGTGCTTGACATTCTTGTGGATCCCGAGCAGGGCGCGCTCAAGAGCCTCGACGAGCTTTCAGCGACGGGCCACCGCATAGTCCACGGCGGAGAGAAATTCACGAAGTCGGTGCTCGTCACGCCGGACGTCGTCAAGGGCATCGAAGAGGTCATTCCTCTCGCGCCGCTCCATAATCCGGCGAACCTTCAGGGTCTCAAAGCCGTCATGGAAGCCCTCCCCGGCAAGCCCAACGTCGTCGTATTCGACACGGCCTTCCATCAGACGATGCCGCCCAAATCGTTCATCTACGGCATCCCCTACGAGTATTATGAGAACAACCGCGTTCGCCGCTACGGCTTCCACGGCACAAGCCACGGATATGTGGCGAACCGCGCCGCTGAGATACTAGGCAAGCCCATCTCAGAGCTCAAGATAATCACCTGCCATCTCGGAAACGGCAGCTCCATCACCGCAGTAGACGGCGGCAAGTCAGTGGACACCTCCTTCGGCTACGGCACGGCGGAAGGCGTCCTCATGGGCACGCGCAGCGGCAACCTCGACCCCTCCGTCATGATCTTCCTCATGGAGCAGCTTGGCTCCGCGCAGGCGGTGAGCGACATGGTCCATAAGAAGTCTGGACTTCTCGGCGTCTCCGGCGTGTCAAGCGACCTTCGCGACGTCGAAGAGGCCGCGGCAAACGGCAACGAGCGCGCGAAGCTTGCGCAGGACATCCTCATAGCCGGCGTCAAAAAATACATCGGCTCCTTCGCCGCAGAGATGGGCGGAGTAGACGCGGTCGTCTTCACGGCCGGCATCGGCGAAAACGGCATCGGCTTCCGCAAAGAGGTCTGCGAGAACATGGAGTTCATGGGCATAAAGATCGACGCGGAAAAGAACAACTGCCGCGGCAAAGAGGTCGTCTTCAGCGCGCCCGACTCAAAGGTGAAAGTCATGGTCGTGCCTACGGACGAAGAGATGGTCATCGCCCGCGACACCAAGAAGTGCGTCGAAGAAGCATAGGAAGCGAAGCAAGATAAAATGACAGAATATCTGGAACAGGCTCCCCAAAACTGGAAGCACAGACTGGTCCTTCCCGCGGTGCCGAAGGATGGCTCTCCGTACGAAGACAGTTTTACAGTCGCCGTTGACAGGCCCGTGAGCTATTGGAACCAGATATATACGGTGCTCCAAGACCCGCAGGTCGAGGTCGAGGCCTTTTTCTCGGAAGGC
Source organism: Cloacibacillus sp. (assembly GCA_036655895.1). Lineage (NCBI taxonomy): Bacteria > Thermotogati > Synergistota > Synergistia > Synergistales > Synergistaceae > Cloacibacillus > Cloacibacillus sp. Next base: position 1,768 of record JAVVPF010000039.1, read on the forward strand.
CGCATCTTAGCCTCCGTTTCGCTGCGTACGCGCGTTTCTGCTCCGTGCTCTCGCTGCCTTGAACCCGCTGAGGCCGACGTGAGCGGACAGCTGAGATATATCTTCTCTCTGCGCCGCGAACAGCACGCGAAGGACGAGCCGGAGGAGATGCGCGACGGCGAAGAAGAAATAATCGAGCTCGACTCATGGGAGGACGAGATAGATTTGGGCCAGATGATCTGGGAGACGCTTATCACCGCGCTTCCCGCGGCTCTTGTCTGCTCAAACGACTGCCTGGGGCTCTGTACGCAGTGCGGCGCGAACCTGAACAAGGGGCCGTGCGGCTGCAAAAAGGAGACGAAGGACCCGAGATTTGACATTTTGCGTAATTTAATGCAAGATGACCATAAATAGTAATGCAAAAAAATTAATTTAGTGATAAAATTGTCCAGTTGGAAAAATGTTCCGACGAAGATTTAAGGGGGGAAACAGAACATGGCAACTCCAAAAAGACGAGTATCCCACGCACGTACACATAACCGCAAGTCACAGTGGCTCGGCGAACTCGAGGCTCCGGCTCTCACATCCTGCAAGCACTGCGGAGAAGTGATCGAAACATATCGCGCCTGCCCTGCCTGCGGCTACTATAAAGGACGTCAGGTAGTTAAGATCGCAGAGGAAAAGGCAACAGACTAGTTTTTATTACAGTCAGAAACGGGACGGCAGAGTGATGAGCCGTCCCGATTTTTTTTGATATTCCCTCTCTTTGTTTTTAGATTTTCAATAATTAAAATTCTTCTTCCCCTATTGACAACTCCCCTCAGATATAATATCTTGTCTGGTGTTATGACCTGCTCTTAAATAGATTTTTTATTTAAGTGCCAAAGGAGAAGCGCGATGCGATCGGAAGTCCGAAAACAGCGTCACAGGCAGCTTTTAAAACTGATAGAGACCAATCCGCTCCTCACGGACGAAGAGATATCCGCGGAGCTTGGCGTGAGCCTGAGCACCGTTCGGCTTGACCGGGGGATATTAGCCGTTCCTGAACTGCGCGAGCGTATGCGCCTGATGGCGGAGCACGCCACAAGCCGCCTCAAGTCGCTTTGCGCGGAGGAGGTCGTAGGCGAGCTGCTGGAGCTGGAACCAAATAAATGGGCGCTTTCGATGCTCTCCACAAACCCCGAGATGGTTTTCCGGCAGACGGACATGGTGGGAGATTATTATATTTACGCGCAGGCGGCGTCGCTTGCGATAGCCACGATAGACGCGGAGATGGTCGTAGTGGCGGCGGCGCGCCTTAAATACTGCCGTCCGTCCTATATCGGAGAAAAGATCATCGCAAGGTCGAAGGTCGGCACGCACAAGGGCAATAAATATGTCGTGAGCGTGCACTCGCGTATCGGCGACAGAGAGGTCTTTGTCGGGCGATTCGTGGTAGCCGCCATAGCGGCTCACAATACCGAAAAATTGGGGGACGAACTATGCTGATAGCACTGGACGCAATGGGCGGAGATCACGCGCCCGAGGAACCGTGCAAAGGCGCTATAACCGCCTGCAGAGAAAAACCGCACCTTTCGGTCGTACTTACTGGCGACAAAGAAAAAATCGAACCTATCCTTGAAAAGGCCGAAGCAAATGTACGTTCGAGGATAAGCGTTGTGCATACAACCGAAACAATTTCGGGCAGCGACTCGCCTTCGCTTTCGATCAGGCGAAAAAAAGATTCAAGCCTCGTCCGTGCGTTTGATATGGTCCGTTCAAAAGAGGCGGACGGCATCGTCTCCTCCGGCAGCACGGGAGCCATTGCTGCGGGCGCGGTGCTTCTGCTCGGGCGCATTCCCGGCATCGACCGTCCTGGGCTTGGCGCGGTGCTTCCGGTGCTGAACCGTTCCACTCTTTTGATGGACGTAGGCGCCACGGTGCGCTGCAAGCCGATAAATCTGCTTCAGTTCGCGCAGATGGGCTCCATATATATGAAGCTTTTTCAAAACGTGGAAAATCCTTCGGTGCGTCTTCTTTGCAACGGCGAGGAGATGACGAAGGGCGACGAAGTGATAGCCGCGGCTCGCGCACTGATAGAGGCAAGTCCGCTCAATTTTCAGGGCTACGCCGAAGGCAAAGACATCCCGTCGGGAGTGGCGGACGTAGTAGTCTGCGACGGTTTTTCTGGCAACGTCCTCATAAAATTTGGAGAAGGGCTCGGCGAGCTGCTGAAAAATCAGTTCAAAGAGGAATACATGCACCACACACTTCCCAAAATAGGACTCTTTTTCATGTGGCCCGCGATGAAACGCGTCATGGGACGATTTGACTGGGAAAAATACGGCGGCTCTCCAGTGCTTGGAGTCAACGGCAGCGTCGTCAAGGTGCACGGACGCTCCAAGGCGGCCGCCATAGCAAACGCCGTTCTCGGTGCGGCAAATTTTATAGAACAAAACGGCTTAGACCGGATAAGCGAAGAGATCGCGCGAGGTGAACACAATGAGACTGTTTAAAGGAAATCCCGTAAAAATAGCAGGAACGGGGAAATACATACCTGAAAAGGTGCTTACGAACTTCGACATTGAAAAAATAGTCGATACGAACAACGAATGGATACTTGAGCGCACGGGCATAAGAAAACGCCACTTCGCGGCGCCGGACCAGAAGTGCAGCGACCTTGCCTATCTTGCGGCGCTTGACGCAATAGCGGACGCAAAGATAGACCCGGCGAAAATAGACGTCGTCATAGTGGCGACCAATTCCCCCGAAACCCTCTGCCCCTGTATGGCGGCAAAGGTGCAGGGAAGGATAGGCGCAGCCTCAGCAGGCGCCTATGACGTCATCTCCGGCTGCACAGGAAGCCTTACGGCTATGCTCACAGCCATTGCCGGCATATCAAGCGGCATCTGGGAGCACGCGCTCGTCATAGGCGCTGAGGACTTTGCCGACATCATAAACTGGGAAGACCGTTCCACCTGCATACTCTTCGGAGACGGCGCTGGCGCCTGCGTGCTCTCACGCGCGGAAGAGGGCGAGGGCAGGTTTGCCGCGGGCGAAATACTGGCCGACGGTACAAAATATGAACTGCTCACCTTCGAAGACGAAGGCAGCGAGCACCACCGCATGCTCCACATGAAAGGCTCGGAGGTCTTTAAATTCGTAAACACCCATCTGCCTCCGTTCATTAAAAATTTCTGCGCCGAATCCGGCGTCACGCCGCAGGATATAGATTTCTGGGTGCTCCATCAGGCGAACACCAGAATAATAGACGGTCTTTTCAGGCGCCTCTCCGTTGAGATGGAACGCACTCTGACGAACCTCGAAAATTACGGAAACACCTCGGCCGCTTCGCTTCTCATCACACTTGACGAAGCCATGAAGGCGGGAAAGATAAACAGCGGAGAGAAGATAATGTTCACCTCCTTCGGAGCCGGCATGACGCTGGGCGCGCTGCTTTACGAGGCATAAAGGAGCAAAGAGCATGTTTGAACATAATCCGGTAACAAAGCTTTTAAAGACAAAATATCCCCTCATACAGGGCGGCATGGCGTGGGTGGCTGACGCGAACCTGGCGGCCGCTGTGAGCAACGGCGGCGGCCTCGGAATAATAGCGGCTGCCAACATGCCGCCGGAGCTGTTGGAACAGCAGCTTATTAAAATACGCACGATGACGGACAAACCCTTCGGGCTAAACATCATGCTGCTGTCGCAGACGGCGCCCGACGCGCTCGAATTGGCGGCAAAATACAGAGTGCCTGTCGTGACGACCGGCGCTGGAATGCCAAGCCGCGTCATCGAACGCCTAAAACCGCTCGGCACGACGGTCATCCCGGTGCTCGCCTCTGTTGCGCACGCGCAGCGCGTCGCAAAACAGGGCGCGGACGCCGTCATAGCGGAGGGCATGGAATCGGGCGGACACATCGGCGACATCTCAACGATGAACATAGTCCCGCAGGTGGTGGATGCTGTGAGCATCCCCGTAATCGCGGCGGGCGGCATTGCCGACGGACGCGGGGCGGCGGCGGCCTTTGCGCTTGGCGCGACCGGCATCCAGCTTGGAACACGCTTTGTCTGCGCGGAAGAATGCAGCGTCCACATCAATTATAAAGAAAAGATCATAAAGGCCGGAGACCGCGCCACAGCCGTCACAGGACGAGCCCTTGGGCACCCAGTGCGCGCGCTGAAAAATAAATTTACGAAACAGTTTGAAGAGCTTGAGAAAAACGGAGCCACGGCCGAAGAGATGGAAAACTTCGGAGCCGGCAAGCTGCGCCTTGCGGTAGTCGAGGGCGACGTTGAAATGGGCTCATTTATGTCCGGCCAGTCCGCGGGGCTCGTCACCAAAATAGAACCCGCGGCCGTCATTATTGAGAGCATTATCTCTCAGATGAACAATATCTTTAAAGAAATGGCGGGGTACGACAGATGAAATATGCAATGATCTTCCCTGGCCAGGGCGCACAGCGCCCCGGAATGGGAAAAGACATCTATGATCGCTACGCCTCGGCAAAAAGAGTCTTTGACGAGGCTGACGATGCGCTTGGCTTCTCGCTGAGCTCAATCATCTTCGGAGGCACTCCCGAAGAGCTGGCCCACACCGAGATAACGCAGCCCGCTATCCTCACCGTGAGCGTCGCTATGTACAGGGCGCTCGAACAGGAGATAGGCACGGCGCTTGAGCCTGAATGTATGGCGGGGCACAGCCTCGGGGAATACACGGCGCTTGTAGCTTCCGGTTCCATATCTCTTGCGGACGGAGTTCGCCTCGTCCACAAACGCGGCGCGCTGATGCAGGAGGCGGTGCCTATAGGCATGGGGTCTATGGCTGCCATAATAGGCCTTGAACTTTCCGACGTAAGCGCTATATGCGCGGAGGCCGCGCAGGGCGAAGTCTGCCAGGCGGCGAACATCAATTCTCCGACGCAGATAGTCATATCTGGCCACACCGGCGCGATAAACAGAGCGATGGCGCTCGTGGAGCAGAAATACACGGCGAAGATAGTGCCGCTTAGGGTAAGCGCTCCTTTCCACTGCGCGCTAATGCGTCCGGTGGCCGAAGAGCTCAAAGAGGCCTTCAAGTCCGTGGAATGGCATGTTCCCAAGATGCCGATAATAGCAAACGCAAACGCGCGCCACGTCCAGAAGATACCGGCGATACGCGAGGCGCTCTACGACCAGACCTTCTCACCGGTAATGTGGTCGCAGTCAGTGCTTGAGATGCAGAACGACGGCATCGAAGGCTACATAGAGCTTGGCCCCGGAAGCGTGCTTTCGGGCCTCATCAGAAAGATATGCAAGGGCAGACGCCCTTACGCCGTATCTAACTCTGACGAGCTGCTTGCCGCCGCCAAGTACCTTAAGGAAGAAGCCTAATGACGCAGGATAAAAGAATCGCGCTTGTAACAGGCGCAGGACGCGGCATAGGACGTGCGATAGCGGTCGAACTTGCGCGTCAGGGATGCGACGTAGTTGTGAACTACAGCCGCTCCGAGGGGCCTGCGGAAGAGACGGCGGCTGAAATACGCGCTCTTGGCCGCGAAGCGGTCGTTATAAAGGCAAACGTAGCGGACGCGGCCGAAGTCAAAGAAATGTTCAAAACCGCGGCTGAAAAGCTTGGCCCTGTGAACATTCTCGTCTGCAACGCCGGCATCACAAAAGACGGCCTTCTGATGCGCATGAAAGAGGCCGACTGGGACGACGTCATAACAACAGACCTCAGCTCGCTCTTCTACTGCGCGAAAGAGGCTGTGCGCCCGATGCTAAAGGGCAGATGGGGCCGCGTCATCGCGCTTTCGTCGATAAACGGGCTCACCGGCAGCGCCGGCCAGTGCAACTACGCAGCCGCCAAAGCTGGCGTCACCGGCTTCATAAAGAGCTTGGCGCGCGAAGTCGCAGCAAAAGGCATCACGGCGAACGTCATAGCGCCCGGCTTCATAGAGACGGACATGACCTCAGTGCTGCCGCAGGAGCTGCGCGAAAAGTTCATTGAAACGATCCCGGCAGCTCGCGCGGGGACGGCGCAGGACGTGGCGGAACTTGCCGCGTTTCTCGCCTCCGACAGAGCGTCGTACATTCAGGGACAGGTAATTGCTGTTGACGGCGGCATAACAATGCGCTAAAAATGGTTCTAAAGCCGAATGGGGCTTTTGACATAAAACAACAAAAAAGCTAAAAACTGTAAAAGGAGAGATACATCATGAAAATGGAAGAAGTACAGCTCAAACTTAAGGAAATCGTAATGGACCGCCTCAACGCGGAAGAGGAACAGATCAAGCCGGAGGCGTCATTTGTTGAAGACCTCGGCGCAGACTCGCTTGACATAGTCGAGCTCATCATGGGCATCGAAGAGGAATTTGACATCGAGATCCCCGACGAAGACGCCGAAAAGCTGACGACAGTCGGCGAAGCGATGAGCTACGTAAAGACAAAGCTCTCTGTAGAAGACTAAGATTACTCGGAAGGCCGCCTCAGCGCGGCCTTCTAACTAAGGAGGGAGCCTATGACGCCAATGAACAACAGACGAGTGGTAATCACAGGTTGTGGTGCCGTTACTCCAATCGGGATAGGAAAAGACGCATTCTGGGAAGCACTTGAGCGCGGAGAAAACGGCGCGGATTATATAACCCTGTTCGACACGGAAAAACACAACAACAAGATAGCAGCCGAAGTCAAAAATTTTGACCCTGAGCTTTGGCTTGACAAAAAAGAGGCGCGCCGCACAGACCGAGTGCTGCATTTCGCGGCAGCTGCCGCCGACCTTGCCGTAAAAGACGCGGACCTTGACGTTGAAAAGCTGGACAAAGAAATGTTCGGCGTCTACGTCGGAAGCGGAGAAGGCGGAATAGGAACAATAGAAGACAACTTCCGCATATTGTTTGACAAAGGCCCAAACAGAGTCAGCCCCTTCATGGTGCCGATGATGATAACAAACATGTCCGCCGCATACGTAGCCATCAGATTCGGAGCCAAAGGCCCGAACATGGCGGTCGTCACGGCGTGCGCAAGCTCCATAAACAGCATGGGCGAGGCATACAACTGCATAGTGCGCGGGGATGCCGACATAATACTGACAGGCGGCTCAGAGGCCGCGGTGACGCCGATAGCGACCGCCGGCTTTGCCTCATTGAAGGCCCTTTCGGGGCGCAACGACGACCCGAAGCACGCCTCACGCCCATTCGACAAAGAACGCGACGGCTTCGTCATCGGCGAAGGCGCGGGCATTCTTGTCTTTGAAGAATACGAACACGCGAAGGCGCGCGGCGCGCACATCTACGCCGAAGTGACGGGCTACGGCCTCTCATGCGACGCCCATCACATCACAGCGCCGGACCCGGGCGGCGACGGGGCCTACCGCGCAATGGCCATGGCCGTCAAAAAGGCCGGATGGCGCCCCGAACAGATAGACCTGATAAACGCTCACGGCACATCGACGCCGCTCAACGATAAAATGGAGACGCTTGCGATAAAACGCCTCCTGGGCGACAAATATAAAGAGGTAATGGTGCAGTCCACCAAATCAATGGTCGGACACGGCCTCGGCGCTGCGGGCGCCATAGAGACGATAGCATCGCTGCTTGCTATAGAAAAGGGCATCGTCCATCCAACAATAAACCAGATAGAGCCAGACCCGGACTGCGACCTCAACACAGTGCCGAATCACGCCGTTCATGCGAAAGTGGACAGAGTGATAATCAACAACTTCGGCTTTGGGGGGCACAACGGAGTGCTCGCGATAGAGAGCTTCAAGGAATAATGACCGACGAAACCGGGCGCGAAGAACTTCTTCGCGCCCTTCAAAAAAAACTCTGTTACAGCTTTGAAGACCGCGCGCTGCTGGAAGAGGCTTTGACGCACTCCTCCTACGCGAACGAAAACGCCGTGAAGTTCAACGAAAGGCTTGAATTTCTCGGCGACGCAGTATTGGAGCTGGTTGCTTCAAACAGGCTCTACCATGCCTGCCCAGATTGCGACGAAGGCCAGATGACGCGCCTCAGGGCGCAGATAGTCTGCAAGAACAGCCTCAGCAAATGGGCTGCCGAGATTGGGCTGAAGCCGCTCATACGCGTAGGCAAAAGCCTCGTAAAATGCGGCCCGACGGACTCAGTAGCCGCGGACTGCGTTGAGGCGCTTTTCGGCGCTGTATTTATAGACGGAGGCTTCCACGCCGCCGCAAAAACAATATCTGCTTTCCTTGATACAAAGGCCGAAATATCTGGCGCGGACGTTGTAAAAGATCCGAAGACCGTCCTACAGGAATATTATCAGCAGCGCGGCATGGGCGTGCCCCACTACCATCTTGCCGAACGCACCGGCCCCGAACACGCCTCGAACTTCAAGATACAGCTCATAAGCTGCGGTAAGATCATGGCCGAAGCGTGGGGCGCTACGAGGCAGGAGGCCGAATTTAAGGCCGCTGAAATGACGCTTAAGGAAATGACGCAGCCAGACCGTTAAACCTCCATCCTAATGTTGCGCGGCAAAAAAGGTTTTGTCTTTATATCCACAATAATGACGCTCGGCGCAGCCGCGATAATGCTCTTTGCGCTGGCGACAGCTGTGGTGAGCGAACGATTTGAAGAAAAAGGCGAGATCAAAGCAAGAATGGAACTGGAAAACGCCGCCTGCTTCGCCGCGGCCTGCGCCGAGAGATGGTTTCGCGGCTACGTCGCGGCAAACGCCGACCCTCACGACTACACGCTGTATGCCGCGCCAAAGAACGAGGCGGCTCTTGCCGTCCCCGCCGCTTTATTTGACGCCCTCAAAGAGAAATACAAAAAATATATTTTCACAGCGGAGGCCTCCGACCTCTATTATCCGCCCTCATTCGCACAGGAGGCGGGGAAGAGGCGCCTGCCCTATATCCAGCCCTACGCCGATACCAACGGCGACATCACGCGCGCCTATTATATAACCGTAAAGGCGCAGGACAAAGAGAGGCCCTACGTCTATTATTCGCTTACGCGAAGCATGAGGGCCACGTTAAAAGAAAACGGCAAAATAGAGATAAGCTGCGTCGCTGTCTTCGATCAATAGCGGCACATGACGGCTGGATAAAAATAAGCGCCAAAGCATAAAGCTTTGGCGCTTGCTGGTCTGTTGCGTTAGGTTTGATGGAGCGGCCCGTCGCTTGCCGCGGTTATTTGGCCGCCTTTTTCTGCGCCGCCGCAGCCAACGCGAGCTGCGCCTCTTCCATCGGCTGCCAGCCGCCGCCGAGAGCCTTGAAGAGCTGAACGGCGTTTGTCGATATCTGCCCGCGGCTTATCGTATATTCCTCCGATAAAGAGGTGAGCGAACGCTGCGCGTTGATGACATTTGTGAAATCGACAAGTCCGTTTGCGTACTTGTCATTTGCCACGTCAAGCGCCGCCTGCGCCGCCTCCATGCCGCGTTTGAGCGACGCGTTCCTTTCGTACTCCTGCACGTTCGCGGAAAGTGCGTTTCTCACCTCTCCAACGGCTGTGAGCACGGTCTGTTCGTAGGCGTTCATCAGTTGTTCCGCTATCGCGCCCTGCACTTTGATGTTGCTGCGTATGGCTCCCGCGTGAAAAATTGGCCAGCTTATCTGCGGCATGAAGCTGTAGAGCTTGGAAGGCCCTTCAAAAAGGCCGCCCCAGTTTCCCGCCTCCGTGCCGATGGAGCCGGTGAGGTAGAATTTCGGCAAAAGCTCCGCCTGCGCGGATTTCTTGCGCGCAAGCTGTGAGGCGAGCATTCGTTCCGCCTGACGGATGTCGGGACGCTGGCGCAGCGCGTTTGCTGGGATGCCGATGTACTTTCTGTCCTCAAGCTGCGGTATCGGCCTCTTTGGTGAAAGTTCTGCTTCGAGCGTGCCGGGCACCTCGCCCGTGAGTATCGCAAGCGCGTTTTTCACCTGCTCTATCGAGGCTTCGATGCCGGGGATTATGGCCTTCGTCTGTTCCATCGTGTACTGCGCCTGTTTTAACGCAAGAGAATCGGAGAGGCCGGAATCGACCTTTGACTGCTCTATCTCGACGGAGTTCATTTGAAGCGAGAGGTTGTAATTTGCGATCTCAAGACGCTCCTGGAGCGTGCGCAGAGAAATGTAGTTCATAGCCACCTCGGAGGAAAGCGAGGTCCATGTGGAAAAAAGCGCCGCATACTGCGCCTCAAGCGTCGCCTTCTGTGCCTTTACTTTAGCGCTCTGGCCTCCGAATACGTCTATTTCCCACGACGCGTCTATGCCGAGCCTGTAGAGGTTGCCTCCGCTGCCGTTTCCTCCGGCCGCTTCCGGCGTTCTGCCGCTCGTCCAGAAATTATTTGTGTCAAGCCACGGAAGCAGCGCGGATCTGCTTATCCCAAGCGCCGCGCGCGCCTCCGTCACCTTTGCCTGTGCGGACGCGAGACTTCTGTTTTTTGCAAGCGCCTTTGTGATAAGTTCCGTCATCGCGGGATCGTTGAAAGAATCCCACCAGCTTGCAAGCCTCGCGGGCGTAAGCGCCTCTGAAACGTCGGAGGATACCGCGGCCACCGGGTAGAGCTGCGCAAGCTCCGTCCACGGCGTCTGCGAAAGTCTGATGTCCGCCGCCGGCAGTTCGCTCTTTGCGCCGGCAAAGGCCGTTCCCGTTGAAAGGGCCGCTACGATAAGCGCCTGCGCCGCGCGTTTATTGAAAAAATTCATCACTGCGCCTCACCCTGTCCTTCCTTTTTAGCGGCGTTTCCTACGCGCCCTTTTATCTTTTCACGCGCGCCCTGGAATATTACGTAGAGCGCCGGGATGATGAATATCCCAAGTATAGTAGCCGCGTTCATTCCAAAGAACATCGTCGTGCCGACCGCCTTTCGTGAGCCGGCGCCGGCTCCTGAGGCAAAGAGCATCGGAAGCACGCCGAGAACGCAGGTGAAGGCCGTCATAAGCACAGCGCGAAAACGTTCGCCCGCAGCCGTTGCCGCCGCCTGTATGAGAGGCAGGCCGTGCTCCTCGCGCTGCTCCTTCGCAAATTCGACTATCAAGATAGCGTTCTTTGCGGCAAGGCCGACGAGCAGCAGTATCCCAAGCTGAGCGTATACGGAGAGGGAAAGCCCCATCACCCAAAGGCCGCCCAACGCGCCGAACATGGCGACAGGCAGCGACAGCATGACCGGCACCGGAACGGTCCAGCTTTCGTACTGAGCTACAAGGAAGAGATAGGCGAAGACGAGCGCAATCACGAGCACCATCATGATGCCGCCCTGCGAATCCTGCTCCTGATAGGTCATTCCAGACCATTCGTACTTATATCCGGCGGGGAGCTTCTTCGCCAGCTCCGCAACGCGCGCGATGCCCTGCCCAGAGGAATAGCCGGGCTTCATCACTATTGTGATGGAGGCGTCTGGGTATAGGTTGTAGCGGTCTATCGTGCGCGGAGCGAGAGTTTTTTTCACCGACATAAGACTCTGCATAGGCACCTGCTGTCCCGCCGCGTTCTGCACGAAGACGCCGCCGATGCTTTCGATGTTGCTTCTGTAATTCCAGTCGGACTGGAGCATGACACGGTTTACCTGAGTGCCGAGGTTGACGTCGTTGATGTAGGCTGAGCCGAAATAGGTCTGCAGCGTAGAGAAGATCGACGAAACGGGGACGTTCATAAGCTCCGCCTTCTCGCGGTTGATGTCGAGGTAAAGATGCGGCGTGTCCGACGTGAAGGTGCTGAAGGCGTACAGAAATTCCGGCGCTTTGTTGAGGTCTGCCAACAGCGAACGCATCACCTGCGCAAGACGCTCTGGGTCGTTCTCCAGCGTGGACTGAAGCCGCATGTCAAGCCCGGAGGCCATTCCAAGCCCCATGATGGCGGGAGGCGTAAATACGTTCGTCTTCGCCCCCGGGTACTTTGCCGCGATCTTGTTCATGCTCGCCACTATAGACGCGACCTGAGTCTCCTCTGTAGTGCGCTGGTCCCACGGCTTTAGCGGCAGAACGAAGGAGGCTACGTTTTCTCCGTTGCCGCCCATCAGGTTGTAGCCCTCGATGTTCAGCACGTCCTGCACTCCCGGCAGCTTCATAAATTCTTTCGCCATGCCGCGCACTATCTTCTGAGTACGGGGCTGCGCCGCGCCTTCCGGCAGCTGGACCGCAGCAAAGACGGCGCCCTGGTCTTCGTCAGGGATAAACGACGTAGGCGTCGTCACCGATACTATCCAACAGGCGGCTATGATGGCGGCAAGCGCTAAAAGCGAGACGAGCGTGCGCCGCGCGAGCCATACGGAACCCGCGACATATCCACGCGTCGTGCTGGCGAGAGCATCGTTGAACCATTTGAGCGGCCCGCGCTTCGCAGGCTTCACCTGCCGCAGCATGTGAGCGCACATTGCCGGCGAAAGCGTGAGCGCCACGATGAGCGAAAAGACGACGGCAAAAGAAATAGTTACCGCGAACTGTTTGTATATCTGCCCCGTGATTCCGCTCATGAATCCGACCGGGACGAAGATGGCGAGGAAAACGAGCGTGGTCGCGGCCATAGGCCCTGTGACGTCCGACATGGCCTGTATCGTGGCCTGCTCCGGCGTGCATTTGTCGCGGTCCATGACGAAGAGCACGCGTTCGACGACGACGATGGCGTTGTCTACGACGGTGCCTATGACCAGCACAAGCCCGAAGAGCGAAAGAATGTTGATGCTGTATCCAAGCGCCGCAAGTCCAGCGAAGGTGGCGAGCAGCGATATCGGGATGGCGGCCACGGGAACCAGAGTGACGCGCCAGTCCTGCAGAAAGAGATAACATACCAGAACGACCAGTATGAAGGTCAGAAGCAGCGTCGTCAGTATCTCTTTGATGGTCGCCTTGACGTAAAGCGTAGAGTCGTAATTTATCGAAAGCTTCATGTCATCGGGCATCGCGGACGATATCTGCTGCATCGTTTTTTTCGCCCCGGCCATGACGTCGAGTGCGTTTGAACCGGCAGCCTGCGATATCGAGATCATGGCGGCTGGCGCTCCGTTTACCAGAGCGTGCATATTATAGGTCTCCGCTCCTAGCTCTATGCGGGAGACGTCTTTGAGCTTGACTACGCCGCCCTGCGCGTTTGTGCGGACGATGATATTTTCAAAGTCTTTTACGCTAGACAGCCGCCCTTTCGTTTGCAGCGAATAGACCAAAGGCGAGTCGGTATTGCCCGGCGTCGCCCCTATAGAGCCTATGGAGGCCTGTTTGTTCTGGCTTTTGATGGCGGAGGCGATATCGTTTATGGAAAGCCCGAGCGATGTGATGCGCGCCGGGTCAAGCCAGACGCGGATGCTGTACTTTGAACCGAAGACCTGAACGTTTCCCATTCCATAGATGCGCTTCATCGGGTTCATTATATTTGAATAGGCGTAGTCCATAAGCTCCAGTTCGTTATACGTGCCGTTCGGCGATGACAAGGCGAGAAATCCAAGCGTGTCCGAGAACGACGTTTCAACTGTGATGCCTTCCGCCGTTACCTCTGATGGCAGCTGAGGCGTCACCTGAGAGACGCGGTTTTGAACGCGGACAAGCGCCATATCCGAGTCCGTTCCTGTGGCGAATGTGACGTTAAGCGTATACTCGCCGTTGTTGCTTGACGTGGAATTCATATATATCATGCCTTCGACGCCGTTCACCATCTCCTCCATAGGAGTGCCTACGGTGTTTGCTAGAGTGACGGCGTCCGCGCCGCGGTACATCGTCTTCACCTGTATCTGGGGCGGAGTGACGTCTGGATACTGCGCAATCGGCAGAGAAAATGCCGATATCACGCCGGCAAGGGCCATCAGTATGCAGATGACCATCGCAAAGCGCGGCCGGTCTATAAAGAATTTTGCAAACATCGGTTAATTTGCCTCGTTCTTTCCGCCGGAGACCTGTTCAAGCGCGTTGGAGGCGCCCGCTGCCTCTACTTTCACCTTGACGCCGGGGCGCAGGTTCTGCAACCCAGCCACCACCACAGTGTCGCCGGCCTCGACGCCGGCCGTCACCTCGCGCGCCGCGCCAAGCTCGCGCCCGAGAGTGACGCGCGCGTCGCGCACCGTATTGTCCGCGCCAAGCAGATAGACAAAGTCGCCCTTTGCGTCCGCCATTATCGCGGTCTGCGGGATGACTGTCACGATGCGGCTCTTCACAGGCTGCGTGAAAATGCGCACCATAGCGCCAGGGATGAGCATGCCGTCTTCGTTTGCATAACGAAGGTTCATCATCACCGTGCCTGTCTGAAGCTCGACGGTGTTGTCCTCAAAGTCGCGTTTGCCCGGCGTTTCAAAATACGAGCCGTTGCTCAGCATCAGCTTCGTCTTATAAACGGAGCCGTCATTTTTGAAAAATTCCATCTGATCGAGGTAATCACGGTCCGGCAGCGAAAAAGAAACGCGTATAGGATCCATCTGAACTATAGAGGCAAGCGCTCCGCTTGCGGGCGTCACATAATTTCCCTTTGTAAAATTAGCCTTGCCGGCCTTTCCTGTGATTGGAGCCGTGACGCGGCAGTAGCTAAGATCTATTTCCGCAAGGCGCAGGGCCGCTTTCGCCTGAGAGACAGAAGCGCGCCACTGCAGCACGCTGCTTTCCGATGTGTCCTTCTCTGCCGCGGAGACCGCTCTTGCGTCCGCCGCGTTCACGCGCTTGTAATATTTTTCCGCGTCGGCAAGAGAGGCCTTAGCCTTTTCAAGCTCCGCGCGTCGCAGCGCCACAGTCGCCTCAAACGGCGCCGGGTCTATCTGAAAGAGCGGAGAACCGGCCTTAACGATGGAACCCTCCTTGAAGCAGACGCGCGCTATCTCGCCTGAGACCTGCGGCCTCACCTGGACGGACTGTATCGCCTCCACGCGGCCTACGTATTCGGAAGGCTGCGACGAAAGGTCTTTCTTTTCAACCGGCTGCACGACGACGACAGGTTCCGCCTGCGCCTGCGCCTGCTGTTTTTCTCCGCCGGTGAGCGCTTTGAACCCAAAGAGCGCGGCCGCCGCCAACGCCGCCATTACCGTTATCTTTACCCAGCGCGGCTTGCGCCCGCCGCTTACTTCGACATCTTTTTTTTGATTTGAATCGTTGGAGCTTTGCATTTATACAGCACCTTCTCTTTCATATTCTATGGGGATCGCGGGCTCGCACACACAAAGCGGGCCCAATATATGTCATAGTGTTATCAGATAGCCGTTTGCGCTCAATTCCCTGTCAAAAGCGTCAAAAAGAATGTCCGTATAGCCCGGGAACTCCTTTGGCAGCTTGTCCGAGAGCTGCATCACGCTCAGGCCGAAAAATATGGAGCTTATGAGCACCGCCACGGCCTTTGCCGAGACGTCCTTTCTTATCTTGCCGTTCTTTTGCCCCCTGACGATAAGCAATTCCACCATCTCCCTGTCGCGCTCCGACGAATCTGTTATGAGACGCCGCACCTTGTTCTGAACATCCTCCGGCCACTCGTAGCGGCGCCGAAGCATCATCTTGTGGATCTTCTGGTATCTGTGGTTTTCAAACGCCTTCGTGAGCGCCTTTTTGTAATAAGTTCGCAGGCACGCGTCGCTGTCGGCAAGCTCAAAGACGCGGCGCAGATCGTCCTCTCCGTTGCGGCATATCGATTCCACAAGCTGCACCAGAAGGTCGTTCTTATTCTTGAAATGCCAGTAGATGGCGCCCTTTGACAGCCCTGCGCGCTGCGCTATCTCTGTGATAGAAGTGTTCTCAAAATTTTTCGCGCTGAATATGTCAAGCGCCGATTCAAGAATGAGCGCGCGCGTTTCAAGCGCCTCCTCCTTTGTTCTCCTCATCGTTTCACCTCCGGCTGTGCTCCAAAATAAAGTCTCTGGATTATACGTACTGGGGGATATGTAAGTCAAAGGAATAAAGGGATACTTTTAGTATGCAAGACAATTCAAACGTTTTTAAATTTGTGGATAACTTGTTGCATTTTGCCGCTATGGCCGTGCGCGGAAAAGGAAAATAGAGGCCGCCGCTTGCGGCTTCACGCAAAAAGATAGCATACGTGTGGGCGCAGAGCGGTTTTGCACAGTTTTCACAAGAAGCGCCTTTTACTGTAATTTACGGCCCAAAGGTATCTATAAAACCGGCGCGTTAAAAAAATCCGCTACTATAATTGACGATATTGTATTATCATCAACTAAGAAGAGGCGCGCCCCGCGCGTTGGTTTTGCGAAAGCGCGTGTTAGGGGTTATACTAAAGCCCATGATGCGAAATATCCCTGCGGCTGCGTTTTTTGTAAAACGTAAAGAATGTTAGGGATCACGAATAAATTGCGGCAATAGGCATAATAGCTAAAATGTCGGTGTGGAGGAATTTTTTTGCGTAAGACGAGAGAAGAAGCGGAAAAAACCCGCAACGAAATATTGAATACTGCGACGGACATGTTCATCGAGCGCGGCTTTACAAACACCTCGCTCACGGAGATAGCCCGCGCCATCGGCGTCACCAAAGGCGCCATCTACTGGCACTTCCGAAATAAAGAAGACATCTTAAAGCAGATAGCGAAGCGGGCCTGCGACATCACCGTACAGAGGGCCATAAACTCTCTGGTGGATCCGCTCTCCGACGAGACGCTCTATTCGTTCTACAACAAAATGCTCACGCGCCCGCTCGACGAGGAGCATTATGCGAAATTGTACGCGCTTGTCTCCCGCAATCACGACTGGCCGGAAGAGCTTAGGCGCGATATATTTGAGATGATGAACGAAGCGCTCGAGATGGAGCGAAAGATAGTCGGCAGCTACATAACAAGGACTCAGGAAGCGGGCGTCATACGTCAGGATGTAGAGGCGGAAAAGGTAGCCACCGTCATCACCTCCGTCTTCTCCGGCCTGCGCATGCTCCAGACAAAAAACATGCTCCCCGAAGGATTCCTAAAATACGACAAACTGCTCTTTGACTCCTTTAAACAGACGCTGAGGTCGATGGTGCTGTAAAGCTGGAAACGACGAAAAGCACTATCAAAAAAGCGCCGAAGGCTTCCAAGCCCTCGGCGCTTTTTTGATAGTGCTTTATCTGAATTTTTACTGTTTGGCCAGTTCGTCGAGCCTTTGCTTGATGGTTGTCAGTTCGCTGCGAATGGCCTTAATTTTAGCGTCCTCTTCGGCCTCGTCTTTACGCAGTTTTTCCATGCGCTTTAATAGACGCTCCGATTCTATTCTTGCCGCCGTAGTTCCCTGATAGAGTTTTTGCGGGTCGTCCTTTGAGATTTCCCAGATGAACTTCGTCGGCTGCCCCTTTGTGACAGTTGGCGCTATCGAATTGCGTAATTCAAGCGTTACCGTCTTTACCCCGGCAAGAAGGTCCTTTCCGGTTTGTTCGTCGTAACGCGGAAAATAGACGAGCCCCTCTTTTTTGCCCTGGAATTTAAAATTGAATCGTTTGTCATAATCCACAGGCTTATAACTTTTATTCTTTATCTGCAGCTTGACCATGATGTCAAACGGGCCTAAGTACATCGTTTCCGCGTTGTTGTTAAATTCTATCTGTATAGGTATCATCTCATCCAGTTTGAGCGCGCTCAGGAATTTGTACTTATAATCGTCCAACTCCTGCTGTGTCCAGAGGTTCTTTTTCGCCTCCCGCTGGAGATACGCCTCAATAAACTCGGCGGAGTAGTAGGTCGCCTTTATCTCCAGATTGCTGAGCCTGTCCTCCCCGATGTACTTGCGTGACTTCGTCCATCTGTCGAACACCTGGTCAAAGGTGTCGGCGTGCGCGAGCTGGACTGCCATAGCGCAGAGTAGCGCCGCTAGGCTTAACACTGATACTAGCTTTTTTTTCACGAAATGTCTCCTCCTGTCATCTTTTCTGTAATATTTTTGCTTGATAAAGCCGTATAAGCCAGAATAAAATAAATAAAGGCATTTAACAAAACAGAGGCCCGAAGGCCTCTGTTTTTAACACGGTTAAATTAGAAATTGATCGCTGTACGGAACTGGAAGACGTGATCCTTGTCGTTATTGAATCCGGCAAGATTGTCGCTGCCGTAGTCAACCTGATCATAGGCGAGACGGAAAGCGATAGCGGGCGTGTACTGGTATGTTACGCCGGCGCCGAATCCCTTAGCGTCATCAAGGCCCTCTGTATCAAAGTCGGCCTGTTCATAACGGATGTAGCTGCTCCATTTGTCATTCCACTTCTGATTTGCATAGGCGAAGAGGAGTTTTGAAGTGCCGTTGTTCCAAGGCATATTGTCAGAGATTGACGCGACTGTTGCTGAATCAACGCCGAAGCTGTAAGGATCTCTTACGCCAGCGAAAGTATTGTCCTGCTGCTGATATTCAAAGCGGAATCCTGTGAACTTAAGGAGATCCTGTTTGATATCAAGTGTAGCTCTCCATGCCTGCGGGCTGTCTTCTGTCGCGTAACCTGTCTGCCTGTCGGCGTTGCCGAAGGCTACGACATCACTGCCAAGATCCTGCCAGTAGTAGGTTCCCTGGAGGGTGATTGACGGATTAAAGCTGTAAGACGCATAGACGCTGTAAGTTTTAACGTCCATGTCGCTGTTTGACCACATGGCGTCGCCGTCTTCAAGCATCCAGTTGCCGTTGATGCCGGCAAAGAACTTTTCGTTAGGCTGCCAGAAGAGGTCGATTGCGTAGTTCATGAAACTTGCGTTGAACTCATCATCGCCAGCAAAAGCATAGCCGATGGGGTTATCATAACCGGTATTGCGGCCTACAACGCCTGTCGCCGTAAATGTATTCCATGTTTTCTTAAACTGGAAACCGTCTACGCGATAGTCGCCGAAGATAGCATCGTTGTCAACATAGAGTCCGTGGTCGCCTTCAAAGTCCAGGAAGAAACGTCCAACGCGGTAATTGACGCCGTAGGGGAGCACTGAATCGACATAGACCTGACGGATATTGAAACCATCCACATCGCCATAGCCGCTCTTACCGCCTGAAGATTCACTACCAGCGCGGAACTGTGCGTAGAAGTTTGTGTTTGCGTCGATCTGCTTCTGCAGCGTAAGACGGAAACGGTCTTTCTGGAAGTCGGTGTCGAGACCGCTTTCTGTGTAAGCGCTTCTTGCCTGGTCGCCGCCTGCAAAGTTGGCGTCAAACCAGAACTGTCCGCCAAGTTTCCATCCGCCGAGGCGCTCTTCGATGACCGCTACGCGTTTGTCGATTTTGTCGACCTTCACGCCGAGAGCGTCAAGTTCGTCTTTGAACTCCATGACGAGCTTCTTGAGGAGCTCGAGATCCTGCTTGCTTGCCTTTTCCGCATCGATGGTTACGAGCGCACGGGCTACTACTGACGCCATTTCGTAACGTGTTGCGGGCTGAGCGCCCTTGAATGCGCCGTCGGGATAGCCGGAGACGATTCCGCGTGAAGCGAGAAGCGCTACTGCGTCATAAGCCCAATGTCCCTGGGGTACATCCATGAACGGGTTTGTTGCTGCCATCGCCGGAGCGGCCATTGCCAC
>JAVVPF010000040.1 GCA_036655895.1 Cloacibacillus sp.
AAAAACATGGCATTTATGGAATAAATCAGACGGGTTGTGTATACATTTTTGTAAATGAAAAATTCAGGTACGTATGTGCTTGTGCACCCATGGCTAAAACGGTGTGCCAGTTAAATAATATGTTGCATTTACACGGAGCACGCTAGCTAATGGTTTGTCTATGTGCAAGCTAAAGAATTTCGTTAAATGCAGGAGACGTAATATAATATATAAGAGCGCCATAAGCGGTGCTTGCTTTCTTTGGGATTATAAAGTAGAATAATTAATTGTGTTTCCCTGTCTCTTCGAAAAGAAGAGGCCAGAGTCCAAAGGGAGGAGGTGAAGTACGTGCGGTCATACGAAATGGTAGTAATATTTAAGGCTGACATCGAAGATCATAAGACAGTATCTGAAGAGACAGCCGAGATCGCGCGCGGTTTGGGGGCAGAGGTCGAAAAAATTGATCTCTGGGGCAAGAAGCGTTTTGCCTATCCCATCGACAAACAGCTGGAGGGTTTCTATACTCTCTACACGTTTAAGCTCGACCCCGCGCAGGTTAAGGAAATGGAACGTCTCCTTAGCTTAAAGCCGAACATTGTGCGCCAGATGGTCGTCAATCTTGAGGAGAAATAACCATGTCCAGAGATTTTAACAAAGTTATTATCATGGGCAGGCTCGCAAGAGATCCCGACGTGCGCTATACGCCCAGCAAACAAAAGGTCGCCCGCTTTACGGTGTGCACCGGACGGCAGTGGAAGAACAAAGCCACGGGCGAGCTTCAGAGCCATACGGATTTCGTTCCCGTGACGGCGTGGAGTTTCACGGCCGACCTGATTGAGCGCTATGTAAAAAAAGGCACTCAGGTTCTTGTTGAAGGCAGAATAAGCACAAGGGATTACGACGATGTCAAAACCGGTCAGCACAAATGGGTGACAGAGGTCGTGGCAGATAACATAGTTCTCCTTGGCTCGCCGCGCAGAGGCGACGAAGCCGGCGGAGATTATCAGCAGAGTTTCGGCGGACAGCAGGGCTACGGCCATGCGCCGCAGTCGGACGGCATGTCGGCTCCCGATATGGGCAGCTTACGGGGCGAATCCGGCTTTGCAGATGATTTTCCGCTTGACTTTTCGGAGCTTGGCGGCCCCGACGCGCCGGCAGGCGGATCAGGAGATGTAGAGATACCGTTCTAGCATGAAAGAGGTGGAGTAAATGGAAAACGCATTCAATCGCAAGCGCCGCAAGCGCAGGCCGAAGGTATGTCATTTCTGCGTTGATAAAGTAGAACACGTGGATTATAAAGAAATAGACAAACTTAAGAAGTACATCACAGAGCGCAGCAAGATAATCCCGCGCCGCGTGACGGGTACATGTGCAAAGCATCAGCGTCAGCTTACCCGCGCCATCAAGCGCGCAAGGCTCATCGCGCTGCTGCCCTTCACATCAGATTAAACTTAAGCGCCGCAGCAGGCGGTCGCGGCTTCATTTTTGGGCCGCGCGCATGACGGACGCGCTCTATGTTTTTAGATATCAAGCAAAAGAGCCTCTGACTTTCGTCAGAGGCTCTTTTGCGGACGGTCATTGTTGTTTCTCGTTGTTTCCGATACTCTTCACAACTGTTATAATACATAAGAGAGTCTTTTGCTCTCTTTCTTTTTTATGCAAAAGCGTTCAGCGGAGGTAATGATGAAAGGCAAAATTTTACTCGAATGGTTTTTCTGGATATTGCTCAGCGTGCTGTTGTTTACGGCCGGAATAGAAATAGCATTCCTTTCGCCAGTTATAATACTCGCCGCACCGGTCCCGATGATGATCCTTACATGCAAGATGGGCAGCAGGACAGGCTCGCTCGGCGCGCTTTGCGGGACGGGGCTTGTCTATATGACGATGGGGCCTGTTTCCGCCTTCATGTACACCTGTGAGTTCGGGCTGCTTGGGCTTCTGATGGGCGTGCTGGTCATAAAGATAAAAAGCGGCGTCGATTATATGCTTGCGGCGATCGCGGTCTCTCTGCTCGTTAAAATATTCCTGATGGCCGTCTTCAGCCGCGCGGTGGGCGTCAATCCGTTTCTCATCACGCCGGAGTCCGCCACGGAACTGCTCGGCTCGATGTCGCATGTGCTCACGCGCGGCGGCGTAGCGGTCTCTCAGCAGACGATCAAGGAATACGCGGAGGCTATGGTGAGCACAGTCACTTTGATGATGCCTTCTATGCTGATACTTTTCGCCGCGATAGACAGCATCACGGCCTACGCGCTGACGCGGCTTTACTTCAAGCGAGCCGGCGGTTTCAAGCTGCCGTCGCTGCCGCCCTTCGGCTACTGGCGCTTTCCGAAGAACATCTTCTGGGCGCTGCTTGCCGCGCTTGTTCTTGATATGGCCTCAAAGGCCTTTCCCGACGAATATCTTTACAGAATGCTCTCCGTCAACTTGATGGAGGTGCTGCGCGGAGTCTTTCTCATTGAGGGGCTTTCACTTTTGTGGTATTTTATGACGGCGCGCCGGGCTCCGAAGGCCGTGAAGACTACACTTGTTTTGGTATGCGCCCTCTTTGCGCCAGTCTCGTATATACTTTCAATGATCGGCATTTTTGACATCTGGTATGACTTAAGAAAACGCATCAAATTAAGGAGGAAATAAGAATGAAGGTAATTTTAAAAAAAGACGTTGCAAAAATCGGCAAAGCGGGTGAACTGCTTGACGTCTCCGACGGCTACGGACGTAATTTTCTCGTGGGACGCGGGCTGGCCGATGAAGCTACTCCCGGCAGGATCCGCGAGTACGAGGAGCACAAGAAGACGCAGAAGGTGAAGGACGATAAAAAACAGAAGGCGGCTGAGGAGCTTAAGAAAAAGCTCGGCGGCAAGGTGGCCTCTGTGAAGGTGAGCGCGGGCGAGGGCGGCAAGCTCTTTGGCAGCGTCACGTCGGCGCAGGTGGCTGAGGCGATCGCCGCGCAGTACGGCGCACCCATCGACAAAAAAGATATAAAGCTCGACGACTCTATCAAGCAGGTCGGCTCGTTCTCTTTTAAAATAAAGCTCTATCCCGGCATAGAGGCCGAGATGACGCTCAAGGTGGAGAGCGAATAAAGTTGGATAACACAAGCGCCATGGACAGGATACCGCCCTTCAACCTTGAAGCGGAGCGTTCTGTCCTTGGCTCGTGCCTCATTGACGGCGACGCGCTCGTCGCCGTTATGGAGGGGCTTTCGTCGGAAGATTTTTACGACCCGCGCCACCGCGCAGCCTTTGACGTCATGGCGGGGATGCAGGCGCGCAGCGTCGCCGTGGACTCAGTCACCTTCCGCGACGAAATAAAAAAGCAGAGCCTTGAGGAACGTCTTGGCGGCATATCGTTCATCGCCTCCCTCATGGAATCGGTGACGACCACCGCAAACATCGAATACCACATCGGCATCGTCCGCGACAAGTCTATACACCGCTCGCTCATCGTCGTCGGGAGCGACATCTCGAAGCTCGGTTTCAGCGACGAGATCGAGGTGAACGAGGCGCTTGAGACGGCGGAGCAGCGCGTCTTTGAGATAGCGCGCACCGGCAGGACGACGAATATCCGTTCTACGCGCGAGGTGCTGGTCTCCGCCATGTCCGATATTGAAAAACGGCTGGCGGGCGGCCTTGCCATTACCGGCGTGCCCTCGGGTTTCAAAGATTTCGACAGCATGTCCGCGGGCCTCCAGCCCGGCGGGCTTTATATACTGGCCGCGCGCCCCTCGATGGGAAAGACGGCCTTTGCGATAAATATTGCGCAGTACGCGGCGATGCAGGAAAAGATCCCTGTGCTCATCTTCAGCCTTGAAATGTCCGCTGAGCAGATAGTGCAGCGAATGCTCTCCGCCGAGGCCAAGGTAAATCTGAAGCAGCTCTTTGAGACGAAGCGCCAGAAGAACCAGGAGTGGGAGGCACTGAAAAAGGCCGCGGCAAATATCGAGCAGAGCCCGATATATATCGACGACAGCTCGCCTCTCAACACGATGGAGCTGCGCGGCCGCTGCCGCAGGTTCTTTGCGAAGCACGGCGAGGGCAAGGGGCTTATCGTGATAGACTATCTCCAGCTTATGAATGTCGCGCGCAGGACCGACAACCGCACGCAGGAGGTCTCCGAAATATCGCGAACGTTAAAAAGCATCGCGCGCGAGTTCAAAGTGCCGGTGCTCGCGCTGTCGCAGCTTTCACGCGACGTTGAAAAGCGCGACAAAAAACGTCCGCAGCTCTCGGACCTTCGAGAAAGCGGCGCTATAGAGCAGGACGCCGACATGGTCATCTTCCTCTACCGCGAGGCCTACTACGCGCAGGAAAACGATTCGCAGGACGCGACGGCCGAAGTGATCATCGCAAAGAACAGAAACGGCCCCACCGGCAAGGTCGACCTCATCTTCTTCAGAGAATTTGCGAAATTTGAAAACGGCTACGGAAGCCGCAGCTACTGATTTTAAGAAAGACTAGGATAGAGGTGCAGCAGGTGAAAATATCCGGCAAAGATAAAAGAGTAAAACAGAAAAATTTTGAAGGGCTCTTTGCGGGCGGCGGCGTCCCTCTGGTGCCGCTGTGGATATTTTATCCGCTCATATTCATATCCCTCGCGCTGCCGAACCTCATCTATTCCGGTGTAGGCTGGTTTGACACTCTGCATATAATGAAATGGGCGTGGACGATGGTCCCTGTGGCGCTCATTTCGCTCATCGGAGGCGGCATCCTCGCCGCGGCAGGGGCGGAACGCACGAACTTTCGGCTTGACGTATTCGGCTGGGTGTGGCTTGCGCTGCTTGCCTTTGTCTCGATGCAGCCGTTGTGGGCAAATATTTTCTCGCACTCCACCTATATGAAGGAATGGTTCTTCTTCGCGACGCTTTTTGCCGCCTATATATTCTGCTACAACCTCTTCTCCTCCGAGAAGGCTCTGCGCTCTCTCTTGTGGCTGGCAAACATAAACGCCGCGATAAACATAATCTTCGCGGAGCTCCTCATACGCGATATGAACGGCATCTTCCCGCTCATTATGAACGTGCCGGGCAATTACATCGGCAACACCGGCCAGCAGGAGATGTTCGGCCTTTGGATGGCGATGGCGGCAATGAACGGCATATTCCTGCACTTGGCCTACGCGCGTCTGTCGGAGGAAAAGCCTGAGTATGTAAAATTAAAATACGCTAACCTTTTTATGCTTGCCTTCGTTTCGTGGGGACTTTGGAACTCAACGACGCGCGCTGGCGTGCTCTCCCTTATGACTGGGACGATAATACTTTCGCTCATCATCTGGCACTGCAAGCCGCGCCGGCTTCTGCGGCAGGTGGGGCTTGCCTCGCTTGTTGTGATTTTTATGCTCGTGCTCAACATTGCGACCGGCTATTTCGGCTGGAGCCGCGCCTATGCCTTTTTAAACAAGACGGCGGACATGTTCATGAACGGCGCGAATGTCGGTGCGCGGCGCGAGATATGGATAACGAGCTGGAACGTAATAGAAAAACACCCGATAGCGGGCGTAGGCCTCGGCCATTATAAGTGGCACTACTTGGAGGGACAGCGCGCTGCGTTCGTAAACCACCCTGAGATGAAATGGCAGTTCACCTACTGGGCGCACAACGAATATCTGCAATGGATGGCTGAGTTCGGACTGTTCGGCTCTCTTGTGCTGCTTGGCGCGGCCGTTTGGTGGATATGGAGCTTCATACGCGCTCTGCGGCAAAAAAAGGATCTATCGTATTCGGCTATGTGGGGAAGCTGTTTCGTCTTTCTTATATGGTTTGACGCTATTTTCAGCCGCCCGTTCCACCGCATTGAGAATGTCATCTGGCTCTCGCTTGCCTTTGCGCTCTCGAACCGTCAACTGCTGCCTGAGAGTTTTAAATGTACTCAGATACGCCACGGCGTCGTCTACAGACTGCTTGGCGTTTTTCTTGCGGTGGTGGCAGCGATGGGGCTTGTCTTTTTATATTCCGGCTGCCGCGCCGATAAAGAGCTTCGCGCCGCCACGAGGACCAACAGCGCCTCGTTGCAGCGCCGGCGCATCGACAGCGCCGCAACAAGCTTCATGGAGTCCGACGAAGCCGGAGAGCAGCTGGCCTATCATCTGCTTGCCGTGGCAAACGTCACAAAGAAGCCGGAGGATTTCGCGGCCGGCATCACGCAGCTTTACAGGAGCTTCCGCACGCGGCCGCAGGCAAAACAGCTTATGGAGCTGATAAATTTGGCGCAGCGCACGGGAAACCAGGCTCTTCTTTCGGAGCTTGTGCAGTACCTGAAGCCTTCGTCATACAGCGTAGCTCCGGGTGCGGCTCCGGCCTCCGAGCCGAAAAAATAAATGCCAAAAGGGTGCGCCCGCGGCTTTACTCTCATTGAGATAATGCTTGTCGTGGGGCTTATCGGCATAATCGCCTCAGCGGCGCTTGCGCCGATAGTCTTCACGGTGCGCTCAATGGAAGAGGCGCAGAAAAGCTGGGGCGCGCGGCACAACGCCGCCGCCGCGGTGGACAGGATCTTTTCCGACGCGCGTCGTATAATCCCAAATTCTTCCTTTTCAGTTTTTAAGATAATACATAAAAGCGGCTTTGGCTCTGCTGGCGACGACAGGCTCGTTCTGTGGAGCGCGGCTCCGAAGTACGAGGGAAAGAACGTAGGCGTCGTCGTCTACCGCGTCGTGCAGAAAGACGCCTTCAACAATGCGGCGCCGGGCCTCTACCGCTGGGTGCTTGTAAACGTCCCGTCGCAGGTGACGGCCTCCGGCGACGCCGTGCTTGCGGGCGGCGAAAAGCCGAAGACGCCGATGGACGTCGAGACGGACAAGCTCGACCCCAAAGAGGGACGCCTTCTGTTAGCGGACGTTCAGGGTATAAATTTTTACGTGCGCAACGAGGATAAGTGGGTGCAGGAATGCGACGGGGATATCCCAAAGATGCTCAAAATCGAAGTGGCCGCGAAAGACGGCCTCTACACCCGCATAGAGAGGTTTCCGAATGCGCGCGCGAAGTAGCGGATTCATCCTCGTTTCGGTGCTGCTTTCTACGATGCTGCTCATTACGGCGGCCACCGGCTTTGCGTGGTTTGCAAGCACCGAGGCGAAACGGGTCGCCGCGCGCGAAAATATTTTAAAGTGCCGAGGCGTGGCGGAGATAGCTGTCTATGATGTAGGCCGCAGGATAGCAGACGACAAAAATAAATACGACAGCCTGACGGAGCCGCTCTACGCGCCGGGACAGGAGACGAAAATAAAGATAGGAGATTACGAAGTTACCGCCAAAATAACGCCGTTAGATGATAAAATATCGGTAAACGCACTGTTGCTTCCAGACGGAGTGACGATCCGAAAGGAATACGAAACGGCCTGGACTAAAATCTGGGACGAGCTGGGGCGTCCGGAGCTTGCGGCCGCCGTCATAGACTTCATGGATAAAGACGAAAAGCAGAAGCTTGGCGGCGCAGAACGCGAGGGAAGCATCAACAGGCCCGTCTCCGATATTTATGAGTTGAAGGGGCTGCCTGAGATGGAAGACGCCGTCCTCTGGGGAACGAAAAAAAAGCCGGTAGGCCTTGACCGCTATCTGCGGGCCTACGGTGGGCAGAAAATAAATATAAACGTCGCGCCGCCAGAAATGATAGAAAAGCTGGACGAGGGGCTTACGCTCTCCCACGCAAAGAGCATCGCCGCCTACAGGATACTGAGTCCGTTAAAAAGCGGCGACGACCTGAAAAGGGTGCCCGGCTTTCCGCCGGCTCTGGTCACAAAGCTTGCGAACGTCGTGGGCTACGAGAGCACCTGTTTTCTCGTCCGCATGTCGGTGAAAGAGGCTTCGGGGCGCGCGCGAAACTATAAAATAACGCTGGAACGCGCAGGCGGCGGTTGCCGTGTGCTGAACTGGGAAGAATAATACGCAGAGAGGAATGACTGAAACTGGCAAACATCAGCCGTCTTAGAGATAAATTAAAAGGCTTCGCAAAACCTCCGCAGCAGGCGGGCAGACCAAAGAGCGGCCGGATGGTTTTTCGCACGCTCGCAAGCGAGCCGCGCGCGCTGCTTTCGGGCGACGTCGCCGCCTATTTTCTGCCCTTTCGCACCATCGCCGTCTATCCGTTTTCTTTCCCGTTTGGACGCAAGGTAAATTTACGCAGCGCAATTTCGCTCACCTTCCGTCCTCTGCTTGGCGCGGAGGAGTCGAAGCTCTCGCTTTTGCCTCAGGTGACGGAGCAGCGCTCAAACCTCACCAAAGGCTCCGTATGGTTTGCCGCGAAAGACGAAATAGCGGCCTTTGAAGAGATGCTTGGCAAAGAGGCGGCCTTTTTGCCGGCGCCCGTCGCCTTCGCCTCAGAGGTCGGCGGCACGGGGCTGCTGATATGGCGAGACGAGGGCGGCGCGGCCGCGTTGTGGCTTGAGGATTACGCGCCGCGTCTTTATAAATACATGTCGGAGGACGAGGGCGGCTCGGAGGAACTGGTACAGTTTGCGCGCAGCTACGCGCAGGCGGTTGGCGGCTCGATAGAGGCCGAAAGCGTGAGGCTTTACGACGCGCGCGACCTGTCGGGCGATGCTCTTGCAAACGCCGCCGAAAAAAGTTTCGCGGCCTCTCCCGCGCTTGCCCATCTGGATTTTTCAAACGTCGGCGCGTCGCTTGCGGAGCAGTATGAAAAATTTTTCGCCGCCTCGTTTCGCGCGCTTAAACTTGCCGCGGCCGCGGCCGTCGTTTTCTTTATCTTATCTGCCGCGCTGCTTGTCCAAAACGGCCTCACAAGCGCCTCCTTCGAGGCCGCGCCCTGCGCCGTATACGCGCTTGCCATGGGCGAGGAGAGCCGCAGCCCCATATCTTCCATAACAAAAAAACTAAAACTGTTAAATGCAGGCGGCGTGCAGCTTGCCTTCAACGACGTGCTGGCCAACATTGCCTCCGCTTGGAAGGGGATGCCCGCTGGTTCCGACGCAGAGCTGGACGCCATAAGGTACGGCCGCGAACGGACGGAGCTTGAGGGCCGCACCGCTAAGACGGAAACGATAGAAAAACTTCGCGCGGAGCTTTCAAAAAACGGATTTGTCGTCAAGCTCGGCGACGTGCAGCAGATCCCTGGCTCTGTGCTGCGCTTCACACTGTACCTTACGGAAGGCGGCAGATAGATGATCTCATTTGAAGAACTGAACGGAATGCCTGAAGCCGGAAGGCTCAAACGGCTCTTTTTCGTAACGGCGGGCCTTTGGTGCGCCGCGCTGCTGCTTTTTATCCTGGCGCTCTCGTCGCTTTCAAAAAACGCGGAGCGTCTGTCGGAGGCGGAGCGCGTCCTTTCCGGCGCCGTCACCATACGCTCGTATCCGAAGCTGGAGGGCGCTGCGGGGCGCGAACCGCTCTCCGCCGTCTCAGAGATCCTCGACAAACTTGCGCTGAGGCCTAAGGTGACGCAGCTGGCCTCGTCTCCCGCCGGGCTTTTGGTACAAATAAACCGCCTCTACCCCGAAGAGTTTTCAAAGCTCTCCGAAGAGATGCAAAGAAACGGCCTCCTGGTAAAGACGGCCGAAATACGCGCGATGGAAGGCCCGGCGGACGGACGTCTGCTCAACGTCTCCCTGACATTGGAGGGTGAGACGAAATGAGGGGCGTTATAAAAAAGATACTGGCGGTTGTAGCTGGACTGCTTGCCGCTCTCTTGCTCTTCTTCCCGTGGGACACGCTTGCCTCCTTTGTTTTTGCGGCGGGCGCGCGCGTCGCTGCGGAAAACGGCATCTACGCCACGGCGGCCTCCTCCGAGACGTCGGGCATATTCTCAAAAAGCTTTACCTACGGCGGACTCAAGGCGGACTTTCCCGTCTTTCGCGTCACCACGAGGGAGCTTACCGTGACGCCGAACATTATTTCGTCTGTCTTTTCCGCCACGAAGAGCTGTTCCATATCGACAGGCAAAGGCAGCATCATCCCCGTGACTCGTCAGGCGATGGAGTGGAACAGCGGCGCCGCCGACATCTCCGTCACCGCTGAATCAATAATCATCCAGAATATCGCCTTTACCGGGAAAACTTCAATATCCGGCTTTGTTGAAATATCGCGCGCCACCTCCAAGATGACGCGCGCCAAAGTGCTGCTCAAAGTGCCGCAGGAACTTGACCGAATGCTGAACATGGTGGGCATGACGGGAATGCTCCCGCTTACGCGCATAAAAGACGGCGAATGGAGGATCGAAAGATGAAACTATTCTCCAATATAAAACCACACATCGCGCGCGTTAAAAGCGCCGTGCGCGCAAACGCGGGCGGACGCCGCCTGTTGTCAGCCGCGTCGTCGCTTTCGTCGCCCTTTTGCGGAAAGAACGCAAACGAAGAGGTCGGCTCCTCTGGAATGTTCCTGCCGATGCTTACCGTCTGCGGCCTCATCGCGGGGTTATGCCTCTGCCTTGCGGTGAGCGGCGCGCTGATGCGTCTTTCGCTTTCCGCTGATATGGAAACGGCGCGCAGCGCCGGAACGCGCGCTCCGTCGTTTGCGAACGCAAAGAGCGCGGGCGGACTAAGCGACTTCACATCGGTCAATCCCTTCGGCGCGGACAAGCCGAAGCAGGAGGAGGCCCCGACCGCGGCCGCCGCAATAGATTCTTTGACGCTGCAGGGCACGCTGCCAAACGTTGGCGCTTGGATAACCGGCGCGGACGGCGCCACCTCGCTCGTGCTCAAAGGGCAGGAGATAGGCGGCTACAAGCTGGCCGAGATAAAATACGGCGAAGCGGTGCTGGCGCTTGGAGAAAAACGCCAGTCGATTTATTTATTCCTCTCAGGCGGCTCGCCGGCTCCGTTCTCCGCGCCCGCCCCAAGCGCTCCGTCGGGGGGAGCAAAGCCGAAGCTTGATTTATCAGGCGTAGTCGCCGCCGCCGACGGCAAAGAGGGAGCTGTGCCGCGCGAGCTGGTAGATGCGCTTTTGATGAACCCGTATGACGAGCTTGGCAAAATGCGAATGACTCCGGCGGAGGACGGCTCCGGCATGAAACTTGAACGCATAGCGCCTGACAGCGTCTTTGCGCGAGTCGGCGTAGCTCAGGGCGACGTCATACAGGCAATAAACGGCGTCAATATATCTAATATGGCGGACGCAGCGAACGCGGTCAACTCCCTGATGGCCGGCACGCGCTTTGACGTCAAGGTGAAGCGCGGGGACAAGCCGCTTGAATTAAAATATCAGGTGAAATAAGCGCCGTTGAAAAGAAGTCCGGCGTTTACGTTGATAGAGGTAATGGTTGCGGTGGCGGTGCTCGCCCTCTCAACCACGGCGGCGATAAAGCTGGTCGTCATGGCGCAGAACACGCTCTCTGCAGTGAAGGAAAAAGAGGCGTTGCTTGATACGGCCTCGGAGATCGAGGCGCTGGTGACGGTCAAAGAGCTCTCCGATTCCGGTACAAGCAAAGACCTTGTGTGGGAGACGTCGGACAAAGAGACGGAGATGTTCGGCGAAGATTTCGGACGGCTCAACTTCGGCGCAGCAAGCGGCGAAGCGCAGGAAAAGCCTAAAAATCTGAAATGGCGCGAGTTGACCGTGAAGAACAACAAAGAGAGCAAGATAACTCTGTATATGCCCTCAAAGGAGCAGGAGGAGGCAAAAGAGGTGGGCGAGGCGGCAGCAAGCGAAGCCGCCGTATCGGGAGACAAACGCCAAAACGAAGGCGCAAAGGACGACGGCGCCGCAAAGAACGGCAGAACTAATCAAAAACAAAGTCAAAACTGACTTATCTTATAAAAATAATCAGCAAAACAGGAGTGGTAGCGATGCGTGTGAAAAGAGGCTTTTTTTATATATTATTGACAGCCGCCGTCATCTCCGTTTCCGTCTGTACAGTTTGCGCGGCGGAGCCGGATATGGAAGAGCAGAACCTCATCAAGGCGGCGAAGGAGATGCGCGCCGACGGGCGTGTGCAGCTCAACTTCAAGGACCTTGAGCTTGCGAAGTTCATCAGGTTCATGTCCGAGCTGCTTGGCGAAAACATCCTCGTCAACCCAGGCGTGTCAGGGAAGGTCTCAGTCGTATCGCCCAAGGCGGTGACGCTCAAAGAGGCGCGGCAGGTGATGCTCTCCGTGCTTGAAATGAACAACCTCACCATTCAGGACATGGACGGGTACGCAAAGGTCATACCGCTTGGCGCTGGCGCCGCGACAGACATGGTCGTCAAGGGCGACCAAAGCGTAGCGCCGGGCGAGAGCCTCATGGTGCAGCTCGTGCCTCTGAGCTACGTCAAGGCGGGCTACGTCGTCTCTCCTCTTAAGACCGCCATTCCTCAGATACAGGTCTCGCCGATCGGCAACGGAAGCTCCGTGCTGCTAGTTGGAAAGGCCTCCCTTCTCAACCGCGCCGCAAGCGTCATCCGCGCGCTCGACGCCCCGGACAGCATCCGCGCGATAAAGGTCTACACGCTGAAATACGCGAAGGCCTCGATACTCGAGGCGCAGTTCAACGCGATGGCGAAGGACGCCTCCTCGAAGCTGGCCGGCATGATAGCCGTCTCGGACGACCGCACAAGCATGATAATCCTTATCGGAAGCAGCCAAAACCTGCGCGAATCGCAGCGTCTCATGCAACAGATGGACGTTCCATCGCGCACGGAAAACTTCCACGTATATAAACTGAAGAATGCCGACGCGAAGACCGTGGCGGAGCAGCTCTCGCAGATACTCGCCGTCGCAGCTAAACTCTCGCCCGACCCGAAGGGCGCCATGCCCTCCACCGTCGTGCCCGACCTTCCGACAAACAGCCTCGTCTTCACAGCCTCCCAGGAACAATACAACTCATTGAAAGATGTGCTGCGCCAGCTCGACACGCAGCCGAAACAGGTGCTGCTGCGCGGCCTCATAGCTGAAGTCAACCTCAACAAATTAAACAGCGCCGGCATCGACTGGGCGGCCTGGGGCGGAGACCTCTTCGGCAGCACGGTGCTCGCTGGCAACGTCCAGCTTGGGACCACCGGAGTGCCGGCGGACATTCAGACGCTGTACCAGAGCTTGATAACGCAGGAAAAGATAAATTACGACGCAAACGGCAATGCTGTAACTACAACGGAAACCATAGGCGCGGGCCTTGCCTACGCTTATGTCAAGCTGCTCAACAAATTTGACGCGATAAACGTGCTCTCAATGCCTCGCCTCATGTGCACGGACAACCTCAAAAGCTCTTTGCAGGTCGGCCAGGTCATCCCACAGCTAAAAGGCAGCCTCACAAACCAGACGAACACAAACTCTGTCACGAACAGCTACGAATACAAGGACGTAGGGCTGATACTCACGGTGACGCCGCACATCAGAAGCGGAAACTTAGTCGCGCTTGAAATAGAGCAGCGCATCGAAGACCTGCTTACCACGACGAACTCCGTGACGCCAATAACCTCAAAGCGCGAGGTCAAGACGACGGTGCTTGTGGCGAACGGCGAGACGGTCGTCATAGGAGGCCTCATCAAAGAGGCCGAGAAATCGCTCCGCAACCGTGTGCCGCTGCTCTCCTACATTCCGGTGGTCGGCAATCTCTTTAAGTCGAACGAAAAACAGCGCGAAAAAATAGACCTCATGATATTCCTCACGCCGTACATACTGGAGACGCCGCAGCACGCTTCGAAGATAACAAGCGAAATCATCGCAGACGGCCAGGCTCTGAGCGAAGCTGAGCGCACTCTGCTCAAACGCAACGACGAGGACTATAAAAAATCAATCAAAAAAGAAGGCATCACCAAACAAATGTTTGACCCGCATAACCAGGTGCCGGTGGATGAGCCCGCATCCGGCGACGTCAAGCAGCAGGATGGCGCCGCCAAACAGAACGGAACGCGGCAGCCGGACGGCGGCGCAAAGTAAAAATGCGCCAGCTCTCGTTAAAAGAGATGGATATAACGCCGGAGAACGTCCTTGAACTCATACCGCGCGGGGTGAGCCTCGACACCCTGCGCGATAAGGGCTTTGTTCCTATAGAGCGGGACGAAAAAAGCGTCACCTTCGCGGTGGCGGATCTCTCTTGCCTCGTCGAAGCACAGGTGCTTGCCGCTTCGATGGGCGCAAGCGCGCGTACGGTCCTAGTGCCGCCCGCTGAGATACAAAGCCTCGTTCGCAGCCTCTACGATATAAAAAGCGGCGTGGGGCAGGATACGCTCAACGCCATCGAAGAGGTAGACGACCTTTCAGAGCTTGCGCGTCAGGAGGTCATGAGCGACACAGTAGACGCGCCGGTCGTGCGCCTCGTAAACGGAATACTCATGGAATCGCTGCGCGAACGCGCGACGGACATACACGTCGAGCCGTACGAAGACCGCGTCGTTGTGCGCTACCGCATAGACGGCGTGCTCTCCGACAGATATTCGCTCTCAAAGGGCCATCAGGCCCCCGTCACCAGCCGCATAAAGGTAATGGCGAACATGGACATAGCCGAAAGGTTTGTGCCGCAGGACGGCCGTATAGGGATAAGCTTAGGCGACAGGCTCGTTGACATCCGCGTCAGCTCGCTTCCGACGCAGCACGGAGAACGGCTCGTCATGCGACTGCTTGACAAGGCGCGCGGGCTTCTGACGCTTGAGGACCTCGGCATGAAAGCGTACGAACGCGAACGCCTTGAGGAACTTATCCGCCGGCCCAACGGCATGATACTTTTCACGGGGCCGACCGGCTCCGGAAAGAGCACCAGCCTTTACGCGATACTGCAGGCGCTCGCGCGCCCGCAGGTGAACGTCATCACAGTTGAAGACCCGATAGAATACGACCTGCCCGGAGTTGGACAGGTGCAGGTGAACGAAAAAGCGGGGCTCACCTTCTCAACCACGTTGCGCTCCATACTGCGACAGGACCCAGATATAATCATGATCGGTGAAATGCGCGACTTTGACACGGCGCATATCGGCATCCAGGCGTCGCTTACCGGACATCTCGTCTTTTCAACGCTCCACACGAACGATTCTATAAGCGCAGTGACGCGTCTTGCCGACATGGGCGTCGAGCCATATCTTATCTCCGGCTCGCTGCTGGGCGTCGTAGCCCAGCGCCTTGTGCGCAGGATATGCCCGCACTGCAAAAAGGAGATTCCAACAAGCGGCGTCGTCCTTAAAAACGGCATCGAACGCGCGTGGCGCGGCGAAGGCTGCGAACTTTGCGGCGGCTCCGGTTACAAGGGGCGTTTCGGGCTTTACGAACAGTTTGACGTCACTCCCGACATCCAGGAGGCCGTAGCGCAGGGCGCGCCGATGCACGAACTAAAGAACCTCGCGCGAAAGGGCGGCTTTTCTACGCTGCTTGAACTTGGACTGCTTTCCGTCAAAAACGGAGAGACGACGCCGGAAGAGATGCTCCGCGTAGTAGGAGAGGTGTAGCCGGTGCCGCTCTACAAAGCAGAGGTCTACAACCAAAAGGGAGAAAAAAAACAGCTCCACAGCGAAGCGGCCAGCGAAAACGATCTGCTTCGCGACCTCACCGCGCAAAATTATGTTATCATCAGCGTCAAAGAAGAAAAGCCGCTGGGAATAAGATTTTCGTTTGGAGGCGCGGCAAAAAAAAGGCCGCTTTCTTTAGAAGAGCAGCATCTGTACTGCACGACGCTCTGTTCATTCATGCGCAGCGGCCTCTCCCTGACGGAGGTGCTGCGGCTTCTGCAAAAACAGACGCGCGACAAAAGGCTGCGTCCGGTTTACACGGAGCTTCGTGAATCCGTAGAGGGAGGCCGCTCGCTTGCCGGCTCCATGGCGGCGCTCGGCGTCTTTCGCCCAAGCCTCATCGGAATGGTGGAGTCCGGTGAAAAATCGGCGTCGCTGAGCGCGATACTGGAGCGCGCGGCGGAACTGATCCGCAACGAAATATCGCTGCGCCGCAAGATACAGTCGTCGCTCACCTACCCGCTTTTGATG
Organism: Cloacibacillus sp.; assembly: GCA_036655895.1. NCBI lineage: Bacteria > Thermotogati > Synergistota > Synergistia > Synergistales > Synergistaceae > Cloacibacillus > Cloacibacillus sp. The sequence goes on from JAVVPF010000040.1 coordinate 15,816, forward strand.
CTGGCGGTTGGCCTCTGCGTCGTCGTCTTTCTGCTCAGCTTCGTCGTGCCGCGGCTTACCGCGCTCGTAGTTGAGTCCGGCGCGGAACTTCCCTTCATCACAAAGCTTCTCATATTTATTTCAAACGCCGTGAAGGCCGGCTTTATACCGTTTATTTCGCTTGTTGCGCTTGCGGTTTTTTACATGCGCCGCAATAATAAAAAAATAAATCTCCCGATGTTTCGCGACGTCAGGGAAAACTTAAATTTTGCGCTGATCTTCAGCCAGGTGGGCACGCTGCTTCGCACCGGCATCCCGCTGGTGCAGGCGCTGAAACTGACAGAGCCTCTTGATCCCGTAAAGGGCCGGCTCTTTGCGGTGGCAAACGAGATACGTCAAGGCTACCGTTTTTCGCAGGCGCTCGAAAAAGAAGGATCGTTCCCTGAAGAGGTCGTCACCATAATAAGAGTGGGGGAGACCGGCGGCAATCTGGCGGAATCCGCCTCGCGGCTGGGCGACAGCTGCTGGGAATACGCTCAGGGCTCCATGCAGAAATGGGCCACGCTCGCCGAACCTATGATAATATTAGTGATGGGAGCACTCGTAGGCTTCGTCGTAATAGCGGTGCTCCTGCCGATATTCGACCTATCGTCGCTCGCGGCGAAATAGGCCGAACGAGCGCAATATAAAAATCTTAAGTCATGCGGGGGCCGCACCAAATGAAAATCCTGCATTATGTGGACGAAAACCGACTGAGCTGGGGAGAACCCTGGGCGCAGCTTTTGCTTGCTTTGAAAAAAAACGGCGCTGAAAATCATATCGTGTGTAAAAGCGGAGGCACTCTGGGAAAACTGCTGGAAGAGAACGGCCTTGACGTAATAAGATACGATATGCATGTTCCGTGGGCTCCGGCGGCCGACATTGGCTTTTCCAAAATTTTGGACGAAGTAAAGCCCGACCTAATACATACGAGGCTCTCTGCCGCGGCGAAAGTCGGCGGCTTTTGGGGCAGCCATAAAAACATCCCCGTCGCCTCCACGCTTGAAAAATATTCCAAAGTGAAATATTTTAAGAACTGCTCAAGGCTGCTCTGCTGTTCCGCATCAGTAAGAGAGCACATTATCGCGCTGGGGTTTCCCGCCGATAAGACCGAGGTCCTATACAACGGCATCGATACTGCCATATATCTCCCCGATATAAAAGGAAGAGAGGAATATCGCGCCCGTATAGGAGCCGCGCCGGAAGATATTGTCGTATGTTCCGCCGGGCGTTTTGTGGCGGAAAAAGGTTTTGACTGGCTCATTGAATCTTTTTGTGATTTTTCAAAACGATACCATGGGCGCTCGCATTTAGTTCTTGCAGGGGCCGGCGAAGAGCAGACAAATTACGAAGCCTTGATAAAAAATCTTGCTATAGAAGACAGAGTTATAATGCCTGGTTACGCTCAAGATATCCGGCCATGGCTCTGGGCTTCGGATATATTTGTGCTCCCATCGCGCTGGAGGGAGGCCTTTGGCCTATCGCTCCTAGAAGCGATGGCCTGCGGCTGCGCCTCCGTGGCCTCCGCCGGAGACGGCCCGGAGGAGATAATAGGAAATAGTGGAATTTTAGTCTCTAAGGGTTGTGTGTCAGAAATTTCAGATGCCATGTTGCTAATCTCCACTGACAAGCTGCTCAGAAAGCGGCTATCCGATTCTGCCATAGAACGCGCGTGCGATTTTGATGTCTCTGTTATAGCGAAACAAACACTCCATATTTATAACGATCTTATAAACGAGAGACGATGACCTCTTAGAAAAAGGTTCAATATCTTTTCGTGGTTATACTTAATACGAGAACAACGTATTTGATACTATTGCATTCGTCGTCTTTTACCACCGAAAGCACCAAGCTATATTTAGAACGATGATACACTGTAGAGGATTCAAATCAAATATAAGCAAATCACAATTATTATTGGGGTGTTGTTATGGTCGATGCAATAGATTTTGTTGTCCTATGGGTTGATGACTCAGATGAACAATGGAAGAAAGAATTCATAGAATATAAACATGAAGCGACGATGACGGACAATGATTCCATAGGGCAGATTCGTTATGAAGAACACGGCATGCTTCAATATTGGTTCCGCGGGGTGGAAAAATTTACCCCGTGGGTGCGTAAGGTGCACTTTGTAACTAACGGTCAAATCCCTAAATGGTTGAACCTAGACCACCCTAAACTGCACTTTGTAAAACATTGCGATTTTATTGATCAGAAGTACCTACCTCTGTTTAACGCAAATCCGATTGAAAATAATATTTTTAGAATCGAAGGATTAGCCGACAAATTTGTTTATTTTAACGATGATATGTACGTGATAGCGCCAGTATCAGAGTCATTTTTCTTTAAGGAAGATCTTCCTTGCGACGCCGCCATCCTGACGAAAATTAAACGCGATGAAGATAGTTCGTATCTCTGTTGCCTTGCAAATGACGTCGATCTCATTAATAAAATATTCAATAAAAACCTCACCATACTGAGAAACCCCATGAAATGGCTGAGTCTTAAATATGGACTCAGACAGTTCATACATCCTTGGTGGCTCATTCCTTCTTCTAAATTTCCAGGTTTTAAAAACCATCATTCCGCGCAGCCGTTTCTTAAATCAACGTTTGAAAAAGTATGGAAAGTTTATGAAAACGAACTTAACGAAGCCAATACAAGAAGATTCCGTACCAAAGAGGATCTGGATCAATGTCTTTTTAAGTATTGGCAGCTCGCCTCGGGGACATTTTCACCGGCCCCACTCCGTAAGGACAGAGCGTACTTTGATATAAAATTTGATACGCCGGCAATACTGGAATGTTTGTCACAACAGGAATCAAAAATAGTATGTATAAATGATGCAGACGGAGCAGCTGATGACTATCAGCAGGTAAAAGAGGTCTTGGATAAAATCCTTGGTGAAAAGTCGCAG
>JAVVPF010000041.1 GCA_036655895.1 Cloacibacillus sp.
CGCCGCCAGCGTTCGTCCTGAGCCAGGATCAAACTCTCCGTTTGATTGCTGGCGTGTCGCTCTCAATTTCGCTGACGATTTCGTCTCGCCGTTTGCGCGGCTTGACTAGTTTCTTTAGGACCCTTCACTTTTTACTTTTACAAATGAAAAGTATTGATGAAGTTTCTTTTGCTTTCTCTTTATTCTTTTTGTCATGGTGCCGCTGTGCTTTTTGCGGCGATGTGCCGTTTCGAAGCGCAACAGGAGCTAGTATATCATAGCTTTGCGACATGTCAACGAATACACATGCCCTACTTACATATTATTATATTTTCTTTTAGTATTCTTTTATAGACTTATTTAACATTATAGTTGTAAATGTAGGGGGCATTGCCGGCATAAAATAAATGCGGCGTTTTTAATATCCAGGTCAACGCCGCAAAAATCCATATTTATTTTTAAGTTTTCTTTCGGATGCTAAAAATCTTCCGGGCCTTCGTCGGGCATACCGTCCTCCTGCGTGATGTCGAGCTTGAGAACGCCCTCTTCAAGCAGCGCTTCCACGTTGTCTTCGAGCGTGTTTTCGTCCGGCTCTTCTTTGACAGGTTCGTCAAGCAGGCCAAGCCCAGCCGCTACCTTATGGAGCACCTCTTTGGTTATCTCGTCCATGAGCTCCGGGTTCTTTTCGATGTACGCGGCTACGGTCTCTTTGCCCTGGCCGAGCGTTTCGCCCTTGTAGGTGAGCCACGAGCCTTTGCGTTTTACAACTTCGCGGTCGATGGCCATGTCGAGCACCGCGATGCCTTTGGGCACGCCTTTGCCGTAGATGAGCGTGGTGTGCGCGCTGCGGAACGGCGGCGCCTGTTTGTTTTTGACTACCTTTATCCACAGTTCGTGGCCTATCGCCACTTCGCTCTGCGTCACCTGTTTGCCGCGGCGCACCTCTATCCTGACGGAGCTGTAGAATTTGAGCGCGCGTCCGCCGGTGGTGGTTTCGGTCGGGCCTTGGCTGTATCCCGCGCTTATCTGCGCTCTGAGCTGGTTTATAAAGATGACGGTGGTGTTGCTCTTTGAGATAGCGGCCGTGAGCCTTCTTAGCGCATAGCTCATGAGGCGCGCGTGAAGGCCGACCTGCTTGCCTCCCTCGTCCATTTTTCCGTCTATTTCAGCCTGCGGCGTAAGCGCGGCGACTGAGTCTACTACTACAAGGTCGACGGCTCCGCTGCGCACGAGCGCGTCAAGAATGTAGAAGGCCTGTTCACCGCTGTCGGGCTGCGAGAGATAGAGGTTTGCCGTGTCTACTCCGAGCTGCGAGGCAAGCCGCGGGTCAAGCGCGTGTTCCGCGTCTATGAAGGCGGTGATGCCGCCGGCCCTTTGAGCTTCGGCCAGTATGTGGAGCGCTATCGTCGTCTTTCCGCCGCCTTCAGGGCCGAATATCTCAACTACGCGTCCGCGCGGCACGCCGCCGATGCCAAGAGCTACGTCGAGCGGAAGGATGCCGGTGGGGATGACCTCGACGGGGTGCAGCACCTCGTCACCGAGGCGCATTATGGCTCCGTCGCCAAATTTGCCCCTTATCTCTCCGAGCGCCTGCTGGAATATATCCTCTTTAGTGACGGCCGCTTTGCCAGTTGCTTTTTTTGCCATCTTCATGCCTCCATTTATTATATTTTTATACTCCTTGATTTCATTTACATTATATCATCTATTATCTTTTTTATTATCTATCTTTATTTATTATCTTGTCTGTCTTTGCGGCGCGCGTTTTATTTTAACGGAAATATTTCAAGCGGCGTGTATATGGGGCCTGACGGCGTGAGCTCGCTTTTCATAAATATTATCTCAGATACACGCCACGGGGCTGCGGAAATATTTGTTTTTATGAGTGCCGCGGCGCAGTCTAGCGCAAGCGGGCCTCTTTCTGCGCGGCGGCCAAGCGTTATGTGCGGGGAAAAGCTTTTTTCTTTTTCTATGCCGCATCTGAAGGCGCAGCCGTCGACCGTCTTTTGCAGCGCACGCAGCGCCTCAGTCTCATTGCGCAGCGCAGTCCAAAGCACGCGCGGGGCTTTAAGGTTCGGAAAGCCGCCTATGCCTTCGGCTGAAAGTTCAAAGGGCGCTCCGAGGCGAGCGCGGCCAAGCTCCGCCGTTATCGCAGCTACAGTCTCTCTGGGCAGCTCGCCGCAGAATTTCAGCGTGACGTGTATCGTTTCCGGCTTCACCCAGCGGATGTCGGAACAGGCGCCGCGAAGCGCGCGGATGGAGCCGGCCAGGCTTTCTATCCGACTTTGCGGAAGTTTGACGCATATAAAGGTTCGCACAAGGCGCCCCGCGTATTTAGGGATTCAGCCGCCCATCGCGGGAGGCCCTTTCTTTTGCGTATTCAAGCAGCGCGGCAAGCGCGGCGTCTACGGTCTGGCTCCGCACCTCGTCGCGCGCGCCGTCAAACGTTTTGAGAAAGGCGCGCTCGCCCTCTTCCGTGCTTATGCCAAACCACACCGTGCCTACCGGTTTTTGGGCGCTGCCTCCGCCGGGGCCGGCTATTCCCGTGACGCTGAGCGCGACTTTGGCGCCGAATATCTTTCGTGAGCCGCGCGCCATTTCGGAGGCGCACTGGGCGCTCACGGCGCCGTGGCGTTCAAGCGTCTCTTTTGAGACGCCCAGGATGTTTTCTTTGGCTGAGTTTATGTAGGTGACGGCGGAGCCCCAAAATATGTCAGAGGCGCCCGCTATCTCGGTGACAGCGGCCGCTATCATGCCGCCGGTGCAGGACTCCGCAAGCGAAAGAGAGAGCCCTTGAGCTTTGAATGTTTCTATGAGGCGCGACGCCTCGTTTTGTCTTTCTTTCATTGCGCGCTCCTATCTGCCGGCTAGCGCAAGGATGGAGGCAAGTCCGTCCGCGAAGAGCAGCCAGTGTATGAAGCGCAGCAGCAGATTTACGACTATGCCGCCCGCGATGTCGTCGGCCATGATGCCGGCGCCGCCCGGCAGTTTTTCAAAATATTTTATCGGGCAGGGCTTCGTGATGTCGACGATGCGGAATAAAAAGAGCGCGACGATGGCGTAGGAGAGGTCCAGTCCCCACGCGGCTATCCAGACGCCGACTACTTCGTCTATTACGACTTCGCCCGGGTCGCTGCGTTCTGAGGCCTTTTCGTATTTGTCGGCGGCGATGCAGCCGATTATGGCCACTATCGCTATGCCCCACGCGGGGATGCCGCGGCACAGCAGCCACAAAGCGGAGCCGGCGATGGAGCCGAGCGTGCCCGGCATCCTTGAAAAACGTCCAAGCGTGCCGACCGTCGCCACCTGTCCGTACCAGGTATTCATTTCCGGCGTCTTTATCATATCTCTTCTCCTGACATGTCGTGCGGAAGCGCTTCCGTTATCTTTACCGTGATGAAGTTTCCCTCTTTAAGGTCGGGGCGCGCGTTGTTTATCTCTATTATGCCGTCCACCTCCGGCGCCTCGCGGAAGGAACGGCCTTCGGCGCAGCGCTCGCTCTGCGATATTTTCTCAACTAGCACCTTAAGCTCTCTGCCTACGAACTGCTGCTGCCGCGCGAAGGATATTTCTTCCTGCGCCGCCATCAGCGCGTCGAGGCGTCTTTTTTTCGTGCGCTCAGGCACCTGCGCCTCCATCGCGGCGGCCGGCGTGCCCTCTTCAGGGAAGAAGGTGAAGGCGCCCATTCTGTCAAAACGCACCTCTTGTATAAAGTCCATGAGGCGGTCGAAGTGGCGTTTCTTCTCACCGGGAAAACCTACCATGCAGGTGGTGCGCAGCGCAAAGTCGGGGTTTATCGCGCGCGCGTCGGCGAATATCTCGCGCAGCCTCTTGGGCGCTATGCCGCGGTTCATCGCGGCCATTATCTCCGGGTCGCCGTGCTGCACCGGAATGTCAAGGTAGGGAACTATCTGACGGCCGGCGGCCACGCGTTCGAGCAATTTTCTGTCGACACGCGACGGATGCAGGTAGAGCAGCCGTATCCATAGCTCGCGCGGCAGTGAACTTTCAAGCGCGTCAAGCAGCTCTATAAGCCCGGCTGCGCCCGCGCCTCCGTCGGAGCCGTAGACCGTTAGGTCCTGGCCTACGACGCAAAGCTCGCGCGCGCCCTCTTCCGCAAGCTGTTGCGCCTCTTTTACTATGACGTCGACCGGCAGGCTCCGCAGCGGGCCGCGGATGGAGGGGATGGCGCAGTAGGTGCAGCGGTTGCCGCAGCCTTCGCTTATCTTTAGATAGCGCGTTATTTTAGAAGAAGAGGGCAGCGCCCCCCTGTGGCGCGCGTCGTCCCCCCGGGAGCCAAGAGCCGCAAGCACGCTCTTCCAGTCCTCCGTCTCGGCCCAGAAATCGACAGCGGGGACCTCGGCGCGCAGATCCGGCCCGTAACGGTTCACAAGGCAGCCGACTACGCCTATCATCTTCAATTTATTTTCTTTTTTCAGCGTTTCAAGGTCGAGTATCGCGGAAACGCTCTCTTCGACCGCGGGCCGGATGAAGCCGCAGGTGTTGACGATGGCGGCCTCCGCCTCTTCGGGAGAAAAAACCAGCTCGTGTCCAGCGGCGGAAAGCGCCCCCGCGAGACATTCGCTGTCAACTCTGTTCTTTGCGCAGCCCAGCGTCAGGCAGAATATTTTCATTTATATAATGTATTGATGTCGTCGGAGACCTGCTGCCCCAGCATATAAAGGCTGAGGCCGTTGTCCGTCAGCCCCGCCGCTATGCCGAGCGACATGCGTATTCGGGCCTGGAACGGATTGAGCCTGCCTCCCGACATTACCCCCATTTCCAGTAATTTTTCAAACGAGCCTTCAAACTCGTTCGTTTTATGCACATCCCCCTGGAAACAGCGCGAAACGACTGCGACAGGTATCCTTCGGCGGATGATGTTGCGTATCTGCGGTATCCAAAGCGGCGGCACGTTGCCTGCGCCAAATCCAGCAAGCACAAGGCCGCCAAGGTCGCGCGCCGCGGCGAGCTGCGCCAGAATGAGATCGCCGCCGCCAAGCGACGCCCACAGTATTTCAACGCAGGGCATCTCAGCTGGTTTGCGCGCGAGGAAGCCGGGACGCTTCGGCGCGCGGAAAAATTTTATTTCGGAGTTCAGCATCTTTCCAAGCGAACCCTTCTCCGGCGCCTGAAAGGCGTTGTCGGAGGAGACAGGGTCCACCAGCCGCACATCGTCGGCCGCGAAAAGCTCTCCGCTTGAACATATAAGCGCGCCCATCTCGCGCGCCTCACCAGACAGCGCTGCGCGCACGGCGCAGTGGAGGTTCATCAGTCCCTCTTTTACTCCGGCCCGTCCCTGTACCATGAGGTTTGCGAAAATGACCGGTATCGGCCGCTGCCACAGCAGGTCGACGAGATACGCCATCTCCTCCATGACGCCGCTGCCGGAGACGACGATTATACCGCCGTAGCCGTCATCGGCGAGGGATTCAAACATCTGCTCCATGGCGAGCGTCATCGCCATTGAATAGTGAGAGCTGGGCTGACAGCTCCACTCCTTTATCTCACAGCGCAGAGCAAGTTCCTGCGGCAGATAATTGAGCAGCAGGTTCGGGTCGGCATTGTCTTCGTCCGCCGAAAAGTTCCCGGCAATGACGAGCGCCAGTTTTGGTAGCTGTTGCAAGGCGATTCCTCCAATTTATAATTCAGTGCTCTTTAAAGCCTATCTCCCACACTGCATTTTATCGCAAAGTGCGCGACTATTCAAATTTAAGTGGACTTTTAGGCTATTTCAGTATATCTTTTATGAGTAAAATTTTCCGAGAGGGGATCCGTTTTGGAATCTATATTTTCTGTCATCGCCTATTGCTCTCAGCTCTTTGGAGACCTTATAAACTGGCTCGTCGCCGTCATCGGACACATGGGATATCCGGGGATAATCGGCCTCATGTTCCTTGAATCCTCATTCTTTCCGTTCCCGAGCGAAGTGGTCATGCCGCCCGCGGGCTACCTCGCCTTCAAAGGCGAGATGAACCTCATCCTCGTCATAGCAAGCGGCATCGCGGGAAGCATCCTAGGCGGCCTTTTCAACTATTGGATAGCCGTCCGCTGGGGCAGGCCAATTTTTGAAAAGTACGGCAAATATTTCTTCGTGACAAAAGAGTCGCTCGACAAGGCGGAGCTATTCTTCGCGCGCCACGGCCACATCAGCACCTTCACGGGACGCCTTCTGCCTGTCATAAGGCAGTATATCTCGCTTCCCGCGGGGCTCGCCCGTATGCCGATGGCTCAGTTCTGCACCTACACGGCTCTTGGCTCCGGCATCTGGGTGGTCATACTGACCATGCTCGGCTACTTCCTCGGCAGCAACCAGGCGCTCATCCATCAAGACCTCAAAAAAATCACGCTCTGCCTAATGGCCGGATGCGCCGCGCTGGTGATCGTCTACATCATTATATATAAGAAGAAACATAAAAAGGGCTAAGCGGCTCAATAAGCAAATAAGAGGGGCCGGCACATGAGCGCGGCTCTTTTTTTATGCACTCTGCCCGCGCAGGGCGAAAGGGATGACAACCGTGGGATACAGAAGTACTAAAATTCTTGGAAACGTCGACTTTTCAGAGACGCGCGCTCTTTATAAATCTATGGGCGCAACAGACGCGGACCTCAAAGGGCCGATAATCGGCATAGCAAATTCGTGGAACGAGCTTGTCACGGGACACTTCAACCTTAGACAGGTCGCGGAACACGTCAAAAAAGGAATATACAGAGCGGGCGGCGCGGCCGTCGAATTTGGCGTCATAGGCGCCTGCGACGGGCTTGCAAGCGGACACGAGGGAATGAAATACATTCTGCCGTCGCGGGAGCTGATAGCAGGCGACATAGAGACGATGGCGCGCGCGCACAACTTAGACGGGCTGGTCATGCTAGGCTCATGCGACAAAATAGTTCCGGGCATGCTGATGGCGGCGGCGCGGCTTGACATCCCCGCGGTGATGGCCGTAGGCGGCCCCATGCTCGGCGGCATGGAATTTGACGGGCGCAAAAGCGACTCAACCTCGCTCTCGGAGGCCGTCGGCATGATGCACGCGGGACTGCTTTCCGAAGAAGAGCTTAAAAAACTTGAAGAGGGCGCGTGCCCCTGCTGCGGCTCCTGCTCCTTCTACGGCACGGCAAACTCAATGGCTGCGTTATCTGAGGCGCTTGGAATGTCGCTTCCGGGAAGCGCTCTCATTCCGGCCGTTTACGCCCAGCGCCTAAGAAGCTCCGAAGCCGCGGGGCGCGCCGCCGTCGAAATGGTAAAAAGAGGCGTGACGGCGCGCATGATAATAACGCGCCAGTCGCTGAAAAACGCGGCCGTTCTGATGCTTGGCACCGGCGCTTCGACAAACTGCGTCATGCACCTCTGCGCAATAGGCTTTGAGGCCGGCATCCCGCCTCGGGAGATATTTGAAATGATAGAGGGCTTGTGCGATAAAATACCGCTTGTCGCAAAGGTGAACCCAGCCTCGGAGCACGACATGGAGGCCTTTTACAAAGCCGGAGGCGTGCCCGCGGCGCTTTCATCACTTAAAAAATACATAGAGCAGGACGCGCTCACCGTCACGGGGAAAACTCTTGCGGAAAACGCGGCTGACGACAAAAACATCTACGGCGCAAACGACGGGATAATAAAAGAGGCTGAAGCGCCGTACAGCCGGGGCATGGGGCTTTGCCTGCTCCGCGGCAATCTGGCGCCCGGCGGCGCGGTGGCGAAGCCCGCCGCGATGAGCGAAAAAATGCGCCGCTTCACCGGCCCCGCCGTCGTCTTCGACTGCGAGGAAGAGGCGAACGCGGCCATTCTCGCGGGAAAGGTCAAGGCGGGCGACGTCGTAGTCATACGCTACGAGGGGCCGAAGGGCGGCCCCGGTATGCGCGAGATGTACCACGCGATGAAATACATCTACGGCATGGGCCTTGCGCAAAAGACGGCCCTCATCACCGACGGACGCTTCTCCGGCACGAACAACGGCTGCTACGTCGGCCATATCTCCCCGGAAGCCGCCGAAGGCGGCCCCATCGCGGCGCTGCGCGGCGGAGAGATGATAACCATCGACATAGACGACAAAAGCGTCTCCGTAGAGCTGAGCGACGAAGAGATAAAAGAACGCCTCAAAACCGTGATGCCGCGCAAAAGCGGCGCCACGGGCTGGCTTTCGATATACGCGAAGCTTGCCGCCTCCGCCTCGGACGGAGCCGTATTAAAAACACAGTAAACAAACGACCGGGCCTCAGTCGCTGCGGCCCGGTCACGTTTATTATTTTTATTTTTTCATCAGCCGTCCGTCAGCGGTAGAGGACGAAGCGGCCCTTTCCCAGCGCCTTGGCCCTGTAAAGCGCCTCGTCCGCGTGTTTTAACGCGTTCTCCGGCGAAAGGCTGGCCGTCATTTTACAAAGGCCGACGCTCCCCGATATTTCGAGCCGCTTTTTACCCCTGCCGTAAGATTTTTTCAAACTTTGGCAGACCTCCCGCGCCTTCGCCAGCGCCTCCTCCTCGGAAACCTCCGTCAGAAGCACGAAAAACTCGTCCCCGCCGAAGCGCCCGATCATGCCGGTCTCGCTGAAAACCTCGCGGAGCGTTGCCGCAGTGTCGCGCAGCGCTTGGTCGCCCGTCATGTGGCCCAGCACGTCGTTTACACCTTTAAAATTATCTATATCAATGAAGAAGAGCCATTTTTCGCAGGAGAGCGCGACGGCGGTCTCAAGCATCACGCAGAAGTGTTTTTTATTATAAAGCCCGGTAAGCCCGTCCCTCTGAGAGAGCTCGCGCAGCCGCTGATTTTCCGTCAACTGCTCGTAGATGTCGGTTATATCTACGCGGCTTAGGCGCAGTATCTTATTCTCCCTGTCCATATACGAGTATTTTAATTTTTTGAGCCGCACGTCGCCGTTCGTCTCTTTGACGTGCGCCGTAAACTCGAAGGTCTCTCCGCTTTCGAGCTGACTGATGACAAAATCAGTCCCCATCATCTGTATGACCGCGGAGACCTCCTCCTCCACGACAAACTTTTCCGCGTAGAGCGTTATCTCCCGGTAGTAATCGTCTCCTGTGGGGGGCGGCAGCGGCGTGCCGTTTTTTCCGAACGAGGCGAACATCACATAGCTGTTGTGCGGCGCGTCGATGTAGGCCACATACTCATAATCCTCCTGCGCGACGCAGTTGAGCAGTTCCTTCGACATGTGCTCGTCGTGCGTATCGTTCAGCGTGAAGAAGACGATTATTTCATTCGTGCCTGGACGCACCAGCATCCTCGCCGTCGTGCGCACCCATCTTACGGTGTTTTCGGCTACGGTCTTTTGATATTCGTATTCGAGCGTCGTATCTCCCCTGTTGTACGCGGTCGTCAAAGAACGGCTCGCGAATTTCGCAAGGAAGTCAGCCCTCTGCTGCCGGTTCGGGATAAGTTCCACAACGCGCAGCAGCATTTCGTCAAAATTTCTGTCCGGCGGCAGCAGCGACGCGTAGACGTCCGAGGCGTACTCAACGACGCCCGTCGTCAGGTTTAGCTGCACGGAGAGCGTCAAAGCGTCCGAATATACGGTGTCGCGGCGTTTCAGCTCGTTTTCATAGCGCATTTCCGCGTTTTTCTGCTCAGTGACGTCTGTTACGACCGCCACCACGCACCGCGCGCTATCCTCTCCATCCGGCGGCGTCGTATATTTTATGCGCGCCCAGCGCCAGCCGACGCCGTCCTCACGGCGCACCCGCACGTCGGCGCTTGGGTCCTTTGCGCCTTCGTGCAGCCGCCTGTAGAGGCTTCGGTAAACTTCCACGCTCCCGGGGTGGATGTCGCCGCTTTTTATCTGGCTTTCCGGGACCGCTTCTATCGTCTCCCACGCGTTCTTTCCCTTTAAAATAGTGTTGCCCTTTACGATGCAGCGCCGCTTTAGGTCGTACTCCCACATGTCGATGTCGCTGTTTGAGAGCGCCGCCCTGTAATATTCCTCGGTGCGCTCAAGCCGCGCCTGCGCCTCTTTTTCCGCGGAGACGTCAGTGCAGACCAGATAATAGGAGACCTTTCCGCAGCCGTCGTCATACAAGACGCTTGCGTTTATCTGCACCCATTTATACTGCGCCTGACGGTTCTTGATGCGGAAGGTCAAGCTGAAATCTTCGTGCGCCACATAGTTTGCCGTAAATTCCGCATAGACGCGCTTTCTGTCGTCGGGAAAAATCACCGAGTGCGCGCCGAGGCCTCCGAAATGGGAAAAGGCTTCGCCCTCGCTCATTTCCATCATACGGCAGAAACCGTCGCTGAAATAGGTGGGGCGCGCTAAGCCGTCCGTCACCTCTATCAGCACTATGCCTCCGGGAATGTTGGATAGCAGCCGCTGATAGTTCTCCACCGCCTCCGTCTTTTTCCGGTGTTCGCGCTCCTTTGCCATCTCTGTGAAGATGAAGTAGCTGAGCGTCGTAAGCACGTTCACGTCGCGGACGTGTTCCGCCGGGTCGTCTATCCCAAGAAAGCCGCTCAGCCTGCCGTCAAAGAAAAAGGGCGTCACGTAAAGCTCCTTTATCCCCTGAGCCTTCAGCACCTCGCGCTCATTTTTTCGCGCCGTTGGGATCTTGTCGACGTCCCTGATGTGCAGCGTCGTTTTCTCTTTATTGAAGTATTCTATCCACGCGGATATGACGGAAAGCGGAAGAGCGCAGAGCTCCGTTATCTGAGCGGAAACGCCGTTTGCGCACTCCTCGTAGGTGTTGCGCAGCAGGTCGTTCTCCCAGTCTATTTCAAAGATATAGGCGCGGTCGCTCTGAAAGTAATCTATCATCCTTCTAAGAGTCACGCTTATCGAAGATTCAAAATCTCTCTGCGCCAACAGATCTTTTATGCTGCCGACGATTATCTCTATCTGACCGGCGGCGCTGCGGGACGAGGTTCCGGCGTTTCTCTCTTCAGGCATGATATTCCTCCACTAACGGGCAAATAGAGATTATAACAAATACATATTTAGTTTAATTTTACACATACGTAAAAATAACGCAAGCCTTTTCTTGAAAATCGCGAAAGCGCACGCACGCGCGCGCGAAAGCGGCGTCTTTGAAAACGGCCTCTCTTCTTTTTGAAAAAGCGTCTTTTATTTTATAAAAGTAATGCTATTATCTTAACATGTGAGGCGGCGTTTGTTGCATCGCCGCGGCACGCCCGTAACTTTGCGGGCAACAAAAAAACAGGAGTGGTATCTGATGTCAAGAAATCATCGCGGCACTTTCGGTCTTCTAACGGCTATGGCTCTCGTGCTTGTATTCTGCGGCGGCGCGTTTGCGGCGACGCTGAACGCCTACACGGTAATGCCTGAAAAATATGCCTCCAAAGTCTTTGAGCAGTTCACGAAAGACACTGGGATCAAAGTCAACTTTATCCGCTTTTCATCGGGCGAAGCGCTCGCGCGCCTCGTAGCCGAAAAGAACAACCCGCAGGTGGACGTGCTCCTGGGCGGGCCAGCCGACGTCTACACCGCCGGACAGAAAGACAACGTATTCGCCGTCTACGTGCCGAAGCAGCAGAAACTTACGCCCGCCGAATACAGAGACCCCGGCAACCACTGGACGGGCATAGGGCTCATCCCGCTCTGCTTCCTCACCAACACGGACTTCCTCAAGAAGAACAGCCTTAAGGCGCCCGCAGCGTGGGGCGACCTGCTTGCTCCGGCCTATAAGAACGGCCTCCAGATGGCCGACGCCCGCACATCGGGCACAGCCACGGAGCGCATCTACAGCCTCATCGCCGTCTACGGCGTGGACGGAGCCTTCGACTATCAGAAGAAGCTGCATAAGAACGTTCAGCTTTACACGAAAAGCGGCGCGGGCGGCGCGCTTCCCATAGCGCAGGGCCAGGCGGCAAGCGGCGTATTCTACCTTGTCGACGCGCTCGACATCCAGCAGCAGAAATACCCCGTCGTCATCTCCTATCCCAAAGAAGGCGTAACCTTCGGCATCGAAGCGACAGGCATGATAGCCGGCGCGAAACACCCAGAAGAGGCGAAGAAATTCATCGACTGGGCGACAAGCCCGAAGCTTGGAGAGCTCTTCGTCAGCCAGAAGATAAACTACATACCGATAGTGCAGGGGGTCAAAATACAGAACCCTGCGCTCGACATGTCAAAGGTGAAGCTTCTTAAGGTCGGCGCGGAGCACAAGGGCGACGTTCGCAAAAAGTACGTCGAACGCTGGGTCAACGAAGTCATCCGCTAACATCGTGATTTTATAAAGGCTGCGCGGCACGTTCTGCGCAGCCTTTTCCTAATGCAAAGGAGCACTTATAACATGTCATCATCTTCGATGAAGAAAGACCCGGCGCTCATCCCAGTCATTACGGCGCTGTGGCTCGCGCTTGGCCTCTTCGTCATATACCCCTTTATAAAACTGCTGCTTACTACCTTCACCGTAGACGGCAGATTTACAATGGCGAACATGACGCTCGTCTTCCAAAACAGCTACGACAGGCTCGCCTTCGTAAACAGTATATGGCTTGCCATTGCGGTGGCCGCTATGGGCACCTTCCTCGGGTTCGTCTTCGCCTTCGCCGTGACGCGCATAAAACTGCCGGCCCCAGTGCGCTGGTTCATCGCCGCCGTGACCGTGCTGCCGCTCATATCGCCGCCCTTCACAAGCAGCATAGCGCTCACGCTCTCTCTTGGGCCAAACGGCATCATCTTGAAATTTCTCGGCATCCCCGATTTTAACATATACGGCTTCTGGGGAACGTGGATATCCGAATCGCTCACCTACTTTCCCGTCGCCTTCCTCACCATCACCTCCGTGCTCGCCTGCATAGACCCGAACCTTGAGGACGCGGGGCTTTCGCTCGGCGGTTCGCCGTTCAAAGTATTCCGCACGGTCACTCTGCCGCTTACGATGCCCGCCATAGCAAACGCCGTGCTTCTGCTCTTCGCCTGTTCGCTTGCGGACTTCGCGACGCCGCTTGTCCTCGCGGGGCACCAGTTCCCGGTGCTGCCGACACAGGCCTATCTGCAAATAACTGGCCTCTACGACCTAAAGGGCGGGGCCGCGCTCTCCTTTGCGCTGCTCGTTCCGGCGCTCGTCGTATTCTTCCTCCAGCGCTTCTGGGTGGGCCGCAAAAATTACGTCACAGTGAGCGGCAAATCCGGCGCGCAGACCTCCATCAAGGGAATGGGGCGGGCCGGCGAAACGGTGGTGCTTGCCATCTGCGCCGCCGTCATCTCCTTCATCCTCTTCCTCTACGCCCTCATACTTGCGGGCGCCGTCACAAAAACATGGGGGCTAGACAACAGCCTCACATTAGACAGCTTCACCTACGTCTTCACGCACGGGCGCAAAGCGATGATAGACACACTGATAATAGCCTGCGTAGCGACGCCGATAGGCGGCTTTCTCGCAGTCTGCATAGCATACGTCACACAGAGAAAGAACTTCGCGGGGCGCGCGCTCATGGAGGTCGTCTCCCTGCTCAACTTCGCGCTGCCGGGGACGGTCGTAGGCATCGCCTACATCATCGCCTTCAACAGCGGCCCCATCGTGCTGACTGGCACCATGTCCATACTTGTCGCGGCCTACGTCTTCCGCTACGACTCGGCCGGCATCCGCTCCGTCATCGCCTCGCTGCAGCAGATAGACCCGTCGCTTGAAGAGGCCTCTCTCTCGCTCGGCGCCACCTCCGTCGGCACCTTCAGGAACGTCACGCTGCCGCTTGTCATACCGGCGCTCATAGCCGGCATGAAATATTTGTTCATACACTCAATGACCGCCATCAGCGCCACAATATTCCTCGTCTCCGTAAGCTGGTCGCTGCTGACGGCGCGCATACTGGAGTGCATGACGGAGCTGCAGTTCGGCAACGCCTGCGCCTTCTCCGTGGTGCTCATACTGCTCGTCTTTGGCTTCAACGGGATGATGACGCTCGCGATACGCGCAGCTGGATTCAATTACAGGGGACAGGGAGGAAACAAATAATGTCTGTAGAACTTTATTTAAAAAACATAACGAAAACATTCATAAAGGACGGCAAAAAATTTGACGCCGTTGAAAAGGTCGACCTTCACGTGAAAGGCGGAGAGCTAGTCACATTCCTCGGCCCCTCCGGCTGCGGCAAAACTACTACGCTGCGCATGGTGGCCGGCTTTGAGACGCCGACGTCGGGACAGATACTGATCGACGGCGAAGACGTAACAAACGTCATGGTCAATCAGCGGCAGATAGGGTTCGTCTTTCAGAACTACGCCCTCTTCCCTCACATGACGGTCGGCGACAACGTAGCCTACGGGCTGAAAATGCGCGGCGAAAGCCCGCGGGACATGACGCCGAAAATAGGCGAAGCGCTTGAGATGGTGGGGCTTTCCGGCACAGAAAAGCGCTACCCCAACCAGCTCTCCGGCGGGGAACAGCAGCGCGTAGCGCTCGCGCGCGTGCTCGTCATGCGCCCCAAGGTGCTTTTGATGGACGAACCGCTCTCAAACCTCGACGCGAAGCTGCGCCTGCACATGAGAAGCGAGATACGCAGCATACAAAAACAACTGGACATCACCTGCCTCTACGTCACGCACGACCAGAAAGAGGCGCTTACGATGGCCGACCGCATCATGGTCATGCACCGCGGCCGCGTAGAACAGATAGGCGACCCGTTTGACATCTACACGCACCCGCGCAGCCTCTTCGTAGCGGACTTCATCGGCCAGGCGAACGTCATAGGCGGGACGCTTGAGTCAAAAACATCGGCGGAACAGGGCGTCATAAACATAGACGACGCGCGCTTTCCCGTAAAACTGCTGCCCGACGCGGACTACACGGGCTGCGGCAAACTTTCCCTCATCCTGCGCCCCGAAGCTGTGACGCTTGAAAAAGAAGGCCGCGGCCTGCTTTCGGGAACTGTGACCAGCTCCGTCTTCAGCGGCGACAGAATGGAATACATGATAGATTTCAAAAACGGCGACAGGCTCTCCGTAATGGAAAACTTCTATCCGGGCGCTGCGCGCTACGAATGCGGCGACGCCGTCGGCGTCAGCTTCAACTCAGAACTGACGGTGGCGCTGCCCGGAGAGAAAAAACCGACGGACGACTAGCGCGCCTCCGGGGACTTTGCGCCCATAGAATTGTAGCGCGCGTAAAGCGCGTCAAGCGTTTCGCTCCACGGCCGGTAGGCGTTGTTTTCACGCATGAGCTTCAGCCCAAGCTCATTGACGCCGCCGGGCGTGGAGTTTTCCTTAAGAAAAGTTTCCACATCCTCAGTGCAGTCCGTGCGCATAAAAGCCGAAAGCGCCTCGTTCATGTAACAGGCGTAATCAAGCGCCGTCTTGAAATCAAGCCCCTTATCGCGCCCCCACCTCACATACTCCGCAAGCAGCGCGTAATAGGGCACCATCATTCCGGTTATCGGCCCAAGTATCTCAAGCTCCGCCTCGGACTTCACCTGAACGACGGAGCCTATCATGGAAAAAAGCTCGCGGCAGAGGCCGTCTGCGCCGTAAAAAAGTATCGGGCCGCTCCTGCGCGCCGTAAAAGGCAGCGGGATGGCGCGCACCATAGAAGAGGCGGGCGCGTACCACGGAGCGGACTGTTCAAGCTTCACGCCGCCCGTCACGTGGACTATCCGCAGCGCAGGCCTCAGCTTAAGCGCGCGCACCACAGCCTCATGCTGCTGCGGAAGCACCGCGAAAAAGAGCACATCCGCCGCGTCCGCCACATCCTGATTTGCCTCAGAGATAGTTATGCGCCCCGGAAAAAGCGCCTGAAGCTCCTCCGCCGTCTTTCTGTTTTTATGCACTGAAAGATGGATGTTTCCCGTAAACTCCGGCGCGGAGCAGAGCCCGCGCACAATAAACGAAGTGATGCCGCCCGTACCGATAAAGCCAAGAGTAAGATCAACCGCCAATATTGCCACCGTCCGTCCAATATATTATAAAACCAACCCACATTTTAACACGCAAAAGGCGGCCGCGCCCCGCGCCCATGAAAAACGCCCCGAGATATCCTCTCGAGGCGCAAGCGTCTTATCTTTTACCTTTTATCTTTTACTTCTGCCTGACCGGCCTCTTCTCCACACGAGCGGCGCTAGCGCAAGCAGCGCCACTATGCCGCCTCCCGCGCTGCACCCACTGTTTCCGCCTGCGGGGGCGGAAGGAGCAGGCGGCTCCGGCTCGTCAGAGCGCGCAAATTTTATGACGCCTACAGGGTCTATCACCTTGCCGTCTGCTTTGCCTCCGGCA
>JAVVPF010000042.1 GCA_036655895.1 Cloacibacillus sp.
TGCTGCTTGAAGAAGAGAAAAAAACACTAAAAGACAAGTGGCGCTACTACAAACACATGGCCGCTATGCAGATGGAGTGATTTTCGGCTAGCCCTCGCGTGGTTTTAGGAGGACGTTCCGTTGCAATTTTTTGAATTTGCATTTTAAAACCTTCATGCTAAACTTATAAAAAGTCCATGATAATTTAAATGAAGAGACGGCTTCGGCAACTGGAAGAAATTAAAAATTTTCTGGAGGGGTATTAAATGCAGTTGGAAAAGTTCAACGGGCACATTGAAGAGGCTGATTTTCTTAACCTTATGATGATCGACATCGCGGGCAACATCAGGAGCGTCGCGCTGCCGCGCGGATATGTGAGCGAGAAGATACTTGCGGAGGGCATCGGTTTTGACGCCTCCAATTACGGCTACGCGAAGGTCAACAACTCCGACATGGTGGCTATACCCGATATGTCTACGGCCTTCTTTGAGAGGCGCGACGATTACAAGATGCTGCACGTGCTCTGCGACGTCGTTTCTACGGAGCGCGAGACGTTCGACCAGTATCCGCGCAACGTCATCAAAAACGCGCAGAATTTCCTGCGCGAGCGCGGCATCGCCGACACAGCTAAGGTGCTGGTGGAGCTTGAGTATTACGTCTTTGAAGAGGCGGAGTACCGCAGCACTGTGAACGAAGTCTTTTACCGCGTAAAGTCATCCGAGGGGCTTGGAGACGATTTCAGCTCAAAGCCGCGCGTAGGTCTGCACGGCGCATACCACAGAATGCCGCCCGAAGACAGCTATATGGATTTCCGCAATGAAACGGTCGCTTTGATGGAGACGCTTGGCATCCCCGTGAAGTACCATCATCACGAGGTCGCCGTCTCCCAGCTTGAGATAGAGCTTGACTTTATGGATATGGCGCGCGCGGCGGACCTGGTCTCGCTTGCGAAGTGGATAGTGAAGCAGGTCGCCTCTGAATGGGGCCTCGCCGTCACCTTCATGCCGAAGCCGATGTACAAGATGGCGGGCAACGGTATGCACGTTCATCAGTTCCTTGAAAAAGACGGAAAATCCATCTTCCCGGGGAACGCGCTCTTCAACCTTTCACCGGAAGGGCTTTCCTACATCGCGGGAATGCTCTCACACAGCCTTACCGGAAGCCTTCTCGCCTTCGGCTGCCCCAGCACGAACAGCTACCGCAGGCTCGTGCACGGCTATGAAGCGCCTGTGTCGGCCACCTTTGCTAAGGGGTCGCGCGCGGCTGCCGTTCGCATCCCCGGTTATGTGAAAAAAGAAGAGACTCGCGTCGAATACCGCACGGGAGACGCCTCCTGCAACCTTTACTTCTTCCTCGCGGCGATGGTGCTTGCCGGCGCGGACGGCATCGTGCGCGGACTTGACCCAGTGGCGCTCGGCTACCAGTCGCAGGATTCAAAGGAGGAGCTGACCTTCCCGCTGAACCTGAACGCGGTGCTCGACGGCCTTGAAAAGGACAAAGAATACCTCGCGCCCGCGTTCCCGGAGAAGCTCATCGAGCTTTGGACGAAGGCAAAGCGCGCGGAGGCAGAATACGTCTACAACGCGCCGACGGTGCAGGAGTACGAGCTTTATTTCTAAGCTTTCAGCATAATGGCCGCGTCATACGGGCCTAAGATTTCAATAAAATAAACGCAGGCGGCGCGATAAATATCTTCGCGCCGCCTGCGTGTTTGATTTGCGGTTTTGATATATGCGGTTATTTTCCTATGCCTATTGCGGCTATGAAGCCGTCTTCCAGCACGGCGGGGTTTTTTGTCATAAAGAGCACTTTGCCGTTTAGGGGAGAAAGTATTTTTTCCACAGGCTTTCCGAAGTAGTCGGCAAGCACGCCTATCAGCTGGCCCCGGCGGACGTTTTCGCCGACGCTTACGCTGCGGTAGAGGAGTCCTTTGTTCTTCGCGTGGACCTCCTGCATACTTTCAAATATCTGCGGACGGCCTACCGGCTTCACTGGGCCCTTTAGGAGGCCGAAGCGGCGCAGCACGTTTGAGATGCTCTGGGAGCTGCGTTCGATGCACTCGGCTTCGTTCGTGCCCTGAAGCCCGTATACAAGCAGCGCGGAGGGGATGCCTATTTTTTCGTATGTGTTGGAATAGCAGGTGCCGGCGTCCGCCCAGCGGCCTTCCGCCTCCGTGATGACGATGTTCGGCTGGCCCGCGTAGTAGGCTATTTCGTGAGATTTGTCGTTGCGTTCCGGGTTGCGGCCCCTGTGGTAGATGGCAAACGAGTCCGTCTGTTCCTCGGAGCAGCCGGTGTGGATGTCTATATGAAAGTCCGCGCCCTTTATCTCGTCAAAGATGCGCGCGGCGAGAACTTCGCTGTAGCTGCCTTTGAGTTTTCCTGGAAAGCAGCGGTCGAGGTTGAGTGAATCTATCGGCGAGAGGCAGCCCTCTCCGCTTTCAAATGAGGCTGTGTCGCAGATGGTGATTATTTTTAGGCTGCCGCGAATGTCCGCGGGAGAAAGCTCGCAGAAGAGCTTCAGCGCGGAGTAGATGCTGCAGTATTCCTTGCCGTGGATGCCGGCCGTGATGACGCCCTCCGGCCCCTCGGTGTCGCCGATGATGAGAGCCGCCGGCAGTTCAATAGTGTTCCCGTCGTCAGTGGTGTAGCGCAGTATCTCTGTTTTCTTACCGCCCATCGATTTTCCCTCTTTATAAGATAATATTTATTTGTAGAATACAATTAGTCTGACACGGCCCCCTGTGCGAGGACGCTTGCGATGCTAAGATGAAAAATTTCATCTGTATGTGTATACAGTCTATCAAAAAACCATGAGAAGTCAATCGTTTAAGGCCGCCGCAAGGGGAAAAAGATGTTGATATGATGGTAAATGTTGTAGATTACGCCAGTTAAACGCAAATTATTTATGCAGTATGACTAAAATGGTTTATTATAAAACTGGTTATTCTTTTAATATAGTAAGGGACGGAGGAGTGATGTCGTGAAAATATTCTGCCAGGTGAAATATTCTCTTATAGGAAAAGTGTTTGTAGGCGAGGAGGAGGGCGCGATAACCGATCTGCATTTTGAACGCAGCCGCGACTTTGACGCACAGCGCGCCGTTTTTGGAAGCACGCCGCTGCTTGCTGAGGCAGAGCGCCAGCTTGAAGATTACTTTGCCGGAAGGCGCCGCGCCTTTTGCCTGCCTCTTGCGCCGCGCGGCACGGACTTTCAGATGCGCTGCTGGGAGGCGCTGCGCGCCATACCTTACGGCTCTACGGAAAGCTACGGCGACATTGCGCGCAAGGTGGGCTCACCGAAGGCCTGTCGTGCCGTCGGCATGGCCAACAACCGCAACCCGATAGCGATAATCATCCCGTGCCACCGCGTCATCGGATCGGACGGCTCGCTTGTGGGCTTCGGCGGCGGCCTTGAGATAAAGCGCGCGCTGCTTGCGCTGGAGGCTGGGGCCGTCTTTTCTGACGAGTTCAAGCCGGCCCCTTAATTTTTCTTGTTTTTATGCCGCGGCGAAGAGGCGTTTTAAGAGTTCGTGGCGCAGGCTTTGGTCGCTTACTGTGATCTCCGCAGCGCCAGCCGCCTCCATTGCGGCAAGGATGATGCAGGCGCCGCCCAGGATTATGTCGGCGCGTTTTGGCGAAAGGCCCGTTATCTTGCGGCGTTCCTCGTCGGTCGCCACGGCGTACATCATGATCTGACGCATCACTTCGTCTTTTGATAGGGTGCTGCCGTGTACCTTCGCGGAATCGTATTCCTCCATTTTCATGGAGACGGCGGCCATCGCCGTGACGTTGCCGCCAGTTCCTATCATCATGTGCGCGCCGGTGCTGACTCCGTCTTCGGTCAAGCCCTTTGTCAGACTCGCTATGACGCCGCAGACTACAGGCGGTTGCGCGGGCGACTGTTTGAAATATTCGTCCGTGAGCGTCACGGCGCCAAGCGCCACGCTGAAGGAGCGGCTGCGCCTTCCGTCCTCCGCGTAGATGAACTCAGTGCTGCCCCCGCCCGTGTCAAAAAGCAGCACGCGTCCGAACGACGCGCCGGCAATGCTGTTTATCATCGCGCAGCTTGAAAGCTCCGCCTCCTCGTCGCCGGAAAGAACGCGCACCGCCACGCCGCTTTCCGCGTAGGCCAGGCGTTCAAATTCCTGCGCGTTTTTTGCCGTGCGAAGCGCCATCGTGCCGACGCAGGCAATCTCTTTTGCGCCTTCAAAGCGCGCGAACTGCGCGAATTTGCCAGCCGCCTGCGCCGTGCGCTCCATCGCGGCGGCGCACAGCACGCCGTCGGCGGCTAGCCCCTCTCCCAGCTTCGTTATCGCGTTTACGTCATAGAGCACCTTGACGCCGCCTTCTGCCGCCGTCTGCCCTATTACGAGCTTTACTGAGTTTGTCCCGATTTCTATTACCGCTTTTTTCATTTACATACACCTCTTTGTGATATATTATTGACAAAAATCGGAGGAATTACAATGGAGAAACCTCTTTTACATATAATCAGTCATACCGACTTAGACGGAGTTGCGGCGGCGGCGCTTGCGTGGCACGTCCATCACAAAAACAGGCTTGTCAAGGTCTCGCTTACAGGCTACGGCGACGTGGACGCGCTCATCCTTGAAACTATCGCCGCGGGTCAGGAGCCGCTTGTGCTCGACCTCTTCTGTCAGCGCGAGCAGACCATCGACGAGATAGACAAGATTCAGGACGGTTTCGCGCAGCCCTTTCTCTTCGACCACCATAAAAGCACATTTGAGAGATATGGCAACAGAAAATGGGCCGTAATAGATACGAATTACTGCGGAGCGCTCGTCTACTGGCGCTGGCTTTCGCAAAACGCGAAGGATGACGCGACGCGCGCGCAGCTTGCGCGGCTTGAGCCGCTTGTTAAGATAGCGAACGACCGCGACCTGTGGCTCGGCCAGATGCCGGAGAGCCGTCTATGGCAGGCGCTCGTTACGATGTGCGGCCAGTGGGGGATGCTGGCCAGGCTCATTGACGACCCGGCAGGCGAGCTGACGCAGGCGGAGACGGAGGCCGCGTCGGCCTTCACGGAGCGTCAGGAGGCGCGTTTTGCGGAGGCCAAGGGGCGCGTCTGGCGCGTCGGAAACGAACTTGCCTTCCTCTGCGACGGCGTGTTGGAATTTGGCGACGTCTCGGATTTCTGCGGCCTCTTGCTTGACCGCGAGGAAAACCCGCCGCTTGTGACGGCGGTCGCCGCGAGGCGCTTCAACGGAGACTGGGCCGTCTCCATGCGCAGCCGCGACGGGCTTGCGGGGCGCGTGCTCGCGCTTTTGAAGGACGGCAAAAAAATTCGCGGCGGCGGCCACGGAGACGCCTCCGCGCTATATTTCCCAAGAAATTACACGCAGGAGGAGATGCGCGACTCCATTACGGCCGCTATCCGCGTTGAAAAAGAACGCGGCCGCGAGGCGAAGGTGACGCTGGGCGACCTCTTCAAGGGGCTTGCATGAGCCGACCTGATTCGCTTGCCGTCATATACGCCTCTGAGGGCACGGGACACAAGACCGCGGCGCTTGCGCTATGCGAGGCCTACGTTGCGGCAAACCCAGACGGACGCGTCATCTGCTGCGACATCCTTGACTTCATAGCGCCGTGGATGAAATACATCGTCTCCGAAGGCTACGTCGCAATGGCGCGCCGCGCTCCATGGATGTGGGGCGCCTTCTACTGGGGCTCAGACAGGCACGGAATGCAGGCGGGCGCCTTTGAATGGGTGCACGGCCTGCTCTGCCGCATGTATCTGCCGCGGCTTAAAAGGCTCATCGAGGCAAACGAAGCGCGGGCGGTCGTCTTCACGCACTATTTCGGCGCGGCTCCGCTCGCTTCGTCGCTTGCGGGACGCGTTCCCGTATTTTACGCGGACACCGACTTTGAAAGCCACCGTTTCCAGCGCCGGCGCGAATTTGCGTGGAACTTCACCGCAAGTGAACGCGCCGCGGAGCAGCGCAGAGCCGACGGGATATTCGACGTAAGCGTCACCGGCGTGCCTATTGCCGGGAAATTTGCACGCCTGCCAAGCCGCGAAGAGGCCAGGGCTCGCCTCGGCGTAGACGGCGCGCAGCGCGTTATTTTAGTAAGCGGCGGCGGCATAGGGGCGGGCTCTGTGGAGGCGGCTGCCAAGTCGCTTGCCGCAAAGACGGAATGGCTCACAGTCGTCATCTGCGGCAACAATAAAAAACTTTACACGAGAATGAAAAGCTTCTACAGATATAAAGAAAACATGCGCATAGAGGGTTTCGTCGGCAACATGGAGGACTATTACGCGGCTTCGGACGCGGCGGTGATGAAGCCGGGCGGCCTTTCGACCTCTGAGGCGCTCGCGGCGGGCCTTCCTATGCTTTTGATAGACCCGGTGCCGGGGCAGGAGGAGCTGAACCTGGCCTACCTCACGACAAACGGAGCGGCGGAATATCTCGTGCGCCCCGGGCGCGCGGCCGAGGCCGCTTCGCGCATTTTCGCCGATGGCACAGATGAGAAAATGCGCGAAGCCGCGTTCACCCTCGCCAAACCCAACGCCGCCGCCGAAATAATCCGCGAGGTGTGCGCGAAGCTGGGATAATAAAAAGTATTGACCGCCCCATTTTGCGTATTACGCTTCCGCCGCCGCTGTAAACGGCAGACGCGGTTATATGCGTCTGCTTTTTAGCTGAGGAAGCGTGGCTAAAGTAATTCCTCCCCGGTATGGCCCGGGGAGGAAATTTCGAGGGGTTTTGAAGAGAGTGGAGAAGAAGAGTCTTTATCGTTATCCGATATTTCTTTCGGATTTCGCTTTGCGTACCTGCTTTGTGTACGAAGAAAGTATAGCTCCCGCTCCAAATTATTTGTAGATACAATAATGGAATATCGGTATAGCCGTATCGGTATGGCGTCCTGCACAAAAAAGAGCGGGGTTTAGCCCCCGCTCCGATGTTGATATTACAAATTTATTACAGCTTCGTTATTTTGTGGGCGTGATGAGCTTCTGGTCGGTCACTTCGCCGAAGTAGCGGAACTTTCCGTCCTTCACCCTCTGCACCTGCACCGGCTTTACAACTTCGCCCTCTTTGGTGAAGCCTTTGATGACGCCGGTGATGCCGTCGTAGTTCTTTGTCTCGGCAAGAGCCTTCGCCACTTTGATGCCGTCCGTTGACTTCGCCTTGTTGATGGCGTTGACGAGCAGCATGAAGGCGTCGTAGTTTGACGCGCCGACCATGTCAGGCTCTATCTTGTGGCGTTTGCGGTATTCGGCGAGGAACTCCTGCACCTTCGCGCGTTTGTCGTCGCGGTTGAGGTTCGTCACCATTACCATGCCTTCGGCCGCTTTGCCCGCTATTTCCACCGTCTTCGGGGAGTCCGCGCCCTCTTCACCGATGAACTGAACTTTGATGCCCATCTCCTGAGCCTGCTTCATTGCGGGGCCTACCTGGAAGTAGTAGCCGCTGAAGAATACGACGTCGGGGTTTGAGGCCTTCATCTTTGAGAGGTAGGGTTTGAAGTCCTTTTCGCTCATGGGGTACTTCTGCTGGGAGACTATTTTCGCCGCGGGGTTCTCTTTGATATATTCGTCAAAGCCCTGCGCGAGCGTTGTGCCGAAGTCGTTGTCGCTGACTATGAGGGCTATTTTCTTTGCCTTCAGCAGCTTCACCGCGACGTAGGCCGCGCCCTTGCCTTCAACTGTTCCGAGGAATCCGTTGCGGAAGGTGAAGTCGCCCTTTGTGATGTCGGGGTGCAGCGCGTAGGCCGATACGAGCGGGATCTCAGCGTCGTTGAAGATGGCGGATACCGCGCGCGTCGGGAGGCTGTAGGAGCCGGCGACGAAGGCTACGATTTTGTCCTGGTCGATGAGTTTGTGCGCGAGGGGAACTGACTGCTTCGGGTCGGCTGCGTCGTCATAGCAGACGAGTTCCACCTTTTTGCCGAGCACTCCGCCCTTTGCGTTGACCTTTTCGACCGCGAGCTTCACTGATTCATACGCGCTGAATCCGTCGGCCGCCGCAAAGCCCGTAAGCGGGGCGAGCATGCCGATCTTGATCGTCTCCGCCGCAAAGGCCGTTCCGCCGAGGCAGAAGAGCGCGATGCTGAAGACCGCCGCTAGTAACTTAAAGCATTTTTTCATAAAAAGCACCTCCTGTAAGATTAAGGGCCGTAACGCGCCCTAAAAACACAACGTTGGTTCTCTTGCGCCAGACGGATGTCGCCGCTAGCCGCCCAGATAGGCCTCGCGCACCTTCGGGTCGGAGAGCAGCTCCGTGTTCGTGCCAGTGATGTTTATGTTGCCCGTCTCCAGCACGTAGCCCCGGTCGGATATTTTGAGCGACGCAAGCGCGTTTTGTTCAACGAGCAGAATGGTGAGGCCGCGCTCTTTGTTGAGCTGGCGCAGCACCTGAAAGACCTGCTCCGTCAGCTTCGGCATGAGCCCCATCGATACTTCGTCCACAAGCAGCAGGCGCGGCGAGGAGACCAGCGCGCGCGCTATCGCGAGCTGCTGCTGTTCGCCGCCGGAGAGCGTGCTTGCCGTCTGTTTCGTGCGTTCCTTTAATATCGGGAAAAGTTCGTAGATGTATTCGAGCTGTGCAGCGAGCTTTCCCTGCGCGCCGTAGACGCCCATCAGAAGATTTTCATATACGGAGAGCTGCGGGAAGCATCTCGCGCGCTCCTGCACTATACGGATTCCGAGCGCCGCGCGTTTGTGCGCGGGAAGCGCCGTTATGTCGCGCCCGTCGAAGGTGACCGTGCCCTGCTTTGGGCTTTGCAGCCCCATCACGGCGCGCAGCGTCGTCGTCTTGCCCGCGCCGTTTGCGCCGATTATTGAGACAAATTCGCCCTGTTCCACACCGAAGCTGATGCCGTGCACCGCCTCAATGTCGCCGTAGGCCACGCGAAGGTCTTTTACATCAAGCAGCATCGCCCGCGCCTCCCTTTCCGAGATAGGCTTCGATGACCGCCGGATTTTTAGTTATTTCGTCCGGCGTCCCCTCCGCCAGCATCTGACCGTGGTTCAGCACCACGATGCGCTGCGAGAGCCCCATCGCCACCTTCATGTTGTGTTCGATAAGAAGGATGGCCACGCCCTTGTCCTGAATGGAGCGGATAAGCTCCTCAATGACGCGTATCTCCTCGTGCCGCAGCCCCGAGAAACATTCGTCAAGAAGCAGCAGCCTTGGATGCAGCGCCATAGCGCGCGCTATCTCCAGCTTGCGCAGGTTGCCAAGAGGCAGAAGCCCCGCGCGCATCTGAGCCTCGTCCTTCAGCCCGACCATTTCAAGTATTGAAGTAGCCTCGTCGCGCGTCTTTTTCGTGTTCCACGGAGCGAGCGCGCGGAAAAAGTGCGAGTAAATGGGCATCCCGAGCGCGATTATAACGTTGTCGATGACGGATAGGCCCGAAAAAGGCTTCACCACCTGAAAGGTGCGTCCCACGCCCATAGCCGCCATCTTGTGCGGCGGAAGCCCGTCCGTGCGCACGTCGTCGATGCGTATCTCGCCCGCGGTAGGCTTGTAGACGCCCGATATCATATTGAAGCAGGTCGTCTTTCCCGCGCCGTTCGGCCCGAGTAGCCCCAGTATCTCGCCGCTGTATATGTCGAAACTTACCTTATCGACGGCCTTCAGACCGCCGAAGTGTATCGAAAGATCTTTTACGGAGACAAGCGGACGCGCCATTATGCCCCCTCCTTTTTATGCTTCAGCAGGTTCTTGATGGAAAGCATCGTAGAGCCGCCCAGCAGTCCGCCAGGCATGAAGCGTATCATAAGCAGCAGGATGGCCGCGTAGAGGAACATGCGGTAATCGACGAGCGGCCTGAAAAGCTCCGGCAGAATGCCAAGCACGACGGCCCCAAGCAGCGGCCCCCAGAAAGTGCCAAGGCCGCCCGCCACGACGATGGAAAGCAGCGTCACCGAGAAGGGGAACGAGAAAGAATCTGCGCTTATGAACTTCATATAATGCGCGTAAAGCGCTCCCGCAAGCCCCGCTATGACAGTGCCAAGCACGAAGGCCGTGAGCTTTGCGCGCACAGGCGAGACGCCCATGCTCGATGCCGCCGTCTCGTCCTCACGCACGGCGAAGCAGGAAAGCCCCGTCCACGAGCGCCGGAAAAAGAGACAGACCGCCATCACAACCACAAGCGCCGCCACGCAGAGCGCGAAGTAGCCGCCCGTCTTCAGCCGTTCGCCGAAAAAGCGCACCGACGGGATGCCCCCTATGCCAAGCGCGCCGCCAAGAAACGGCGTATACTGAAAGACCGCCACCACGATGAAGTTTATGCCGATAGTCGTGATCGCAAGAAAATCCTCCTTGACGCGAAGGCTCGGCAGCCCGCAAAGCAGCCCGATAACGCCGGTGATGAGAAGCGCTATCGGCAGCGACTGCCAGAAAGTAAGCCCGCCCACCGTCGTCAGCATCGCGCTCGAATAGGCGCCGATGCCCACAAAAGCGGCATGTCCAAGCGAAATTTGCCCCGCGTTGCCCACAATGACATTCAGCCCGTAGGCCGCTATCGCCTGAATGATTATCTGTGTTCCCACATTTAAAATATAACTGTCCATGAGACTACCCCTGACGCTTTCCCATTAGCCCCGTCGGGAGCCACATGAGTATTATTATCATTGCTATGAAGGCGAGAGCGTCGCGCGGCATCGGAATATTCGCGTACCCGATGAGGAACGTCTCCGCCAGTCCAAGCAGCATAGAGGCAAAGACTGCGCCCGGCACCGACCCCATGCCGCCCACCACGATGAGAGCCAGCGTCTTGTAAGCCGGCACCTGTCCCATCATCGGATAGACCTGATTGTAATATATCCCCACAAGCACACCCGCTATAGCCGCAATCGCCGAACCTATCACAAAGGTGAGCGCCACCGTGCGCTTCGTATCCACGCCAAGCGCGGCCGCGCTTTCCATATCCTGAGAGACGGCGCGCATTGCAAGCCCAAGCTCCGTCTTCGTCATCAAAAACCAAAGCAGAAAGAGCACCAGCGCCGAAATGAAATAGACGGCAAGCAGCGTTGAGGATATGTGCACCGTGCCGAAGGTAAGCTCCGGGAACGGCAGCTTCGCGGGAAAGGTGCGCACCTCAGGCCCGGCCACAAGGCGGCACAGCTCCTCGATGGCGATCATCAGCGCGATGCTGCTGATAAGCGGCACATAAGGAGGATACTTCAGCAGCGGGAAATAAATATAGCGCTCGATGAGCACTCCCAGCACCGAGCAAAAGGCCATGCTCCCAAGAATGGCAAGCACGATGCTGCCGGTCGCGGTATACAGGTAAAGCCCTACATAGGCTCCCGCCGTATAAACCGAGGCGTGCGCCACGTGAAGTATCTTCATGACGCCGTAGATAAGCGCAAGACCCAGCGTGATGAGAGAATACATCGCTCCCGCCGCCAGGCCGTTCAACAGTTGTTCAACAAGTAAATCCATCAGGTCACTCCCTAAACTATGCGCGTATGAAAAGTTTTCATTTAATTACCGGAGCTATTCTACTCCCATGGAATGAGTTTGTAAATTTACTAAAGGCTGCAAGCGGCAATGATTTTTTGTATGATTCGTAAAATTGAATATATTGTCACGCAGAGAAAAGGCTCTTACGCGCGGTTCTTTTCAATTACAAGAAAGATGCTTGAGTCGTCCACTTCAAAAATCCGCCAGGGGTATCCCGACGCAAGGCCGATTTTTTCAAAATCTTCAATAGAGTGTGTTGTCGCTTTGAAGCCGTCTTTGCAGACGATGACGCCCTCTTTGGTTTTCTCAAAGTCGATATCCCCGAGCAGCCCCTTCTCGGCCTGCTCCACGAACCAGGCAAGACGCGATTCCCAGAACTTTGGATGATAGGTGCTGAAATAGGCGCGCCCGCCCTCCTTGAGAGATCTAAGCGCATGGGCCGCGAATGCTTCCGGAACCGTCGCCTTAACGGCTGACAAGGCGTTTTGCAGACAGAGCACCGCGTTAAAGCAGCAGTCGTAATCCATCGTGTGTACGTCCATCTCCAACAGCGTGACGTTTGGGCTGTCTTTCAGGTACTCTTTGCCGTAGCGGACGTTTTCGCAGGAGATGTCAAGGCCGGTGACGCTCTTTGCAAAAGGCGCCACTTCCTTCATTATGCGTCCGTAACCCGCCGCAAGCTCAAGCACATCGTCGCTCTTCTTCAAATCGCTTGCCACGAACTCTATCTCGCATCTCAAATATTGCTCGACTCTTGGTATAG
Organism: Cloacibacillus sp.; assembly: GCA_036655895.1. Taxonomy (NCBI): domain Bacteria; kingdom Thermotogati; phylum Synergistota; class Synergistia; order Synergistales; family Synergistaceae; genus Cloacibacillus; species Cloacibacillus sp. Next base: position 12,179 of record JAVVPF010000042.1, read on the forward strand.
CCGTCTCGTAAACCTGCTGCAGCCTCTTTGCGTTAAGGCTTTTCGCATAATAATTTTCCGTCATTTCTCTCTCCTCCTTCAAATAGGGCGCCCTCCCCGCAAACTGCTGGAGTGGGCGCCCGCAGTCCGCCTCTATGATACTAGCAGCCCCGCCGCAAATCAAACCCTATAGGGCTATTCGCTCCATGCAAATGTAGGTTTACCAGACCGTCGCTTTTTTCAGTCGGCCCGTTTGTTTGACATTAAGTTGGAAGCAACAGCGGGACGCTCTTGCCGACGCTGTTGAGGGACTCGGTTTTAGACGTTGCGCCCTAAATATGAGAGAAAGCCTCCGTCTACGTACAATATCTGTCCATTGACAAAGTCAGAGGCTGCGGAAGCCAGGAAAACCGCAGGCCCCGCCAGATCGGATTTCGCGTCGCCCCAGCGGCCTACCGGAGTCTGCGCGCGGATGAAACGGTCGAAGGGGTTCATCGCGCCATTCGGCATTTTTTCGCGCAGAGGTTCGTTAAGCGCGGTCGCCATGTAGCCGGGGCCGATGCCGTTGCACTGGATGTTGTAAGAACCGTATTCCGCGGCGATGTTTTTGGTGAGCATCTTAAGACCTCCCTTTGCTGAGGCGTACGCTGCCGCAGTCTCCCGTCCGACCTCGCTCATGATACCGCAGACGTTGATTATTTTTCCGCCGCCTCTTTGAATCATCGAAGGGATGGCCGTTTTAGCCGCGATAAATGCTCCAGTAAGGTCTACGTCAACGATTCGGCGGAAATCGGCAGCGGTCATTTCGATCATCGCTACTCTGTTGATAATGCCGGCGTTGTTAAATAGAATATCCACCGGCCCAATGTCGTTATTCACGCTGGTAAACAGCCCCTTCACTGCTGTCTCGTCGGCGACGTCGCAAACGTAACCCTTTGCTTCGATACCCTTAGCGAAGTATGCTTGCATCCCATTTTCAATAGATTCACGACTCTTTGCGTTAAAGGCAATTTTCGCCCCAGCTTCTGCCAGCGCACAAGCCATAGCAAAACCTAGTCCGCGGGCCCCTCCTGTAACAAGCGCCACTTTCCCTTTCAAGGAAAATAAATTTTTAGATGTCATACAGCCTCACCTCTCTTTTTACAGTGAACATACGCCTCGGTCAAAGCATGAAACCGGCAAAGTCTTCGTCGTATTTTGTAGGGATGATCTCATAATACTCGCACTCGGTAATGCCATTGATTCTGAAGGGATCCTCTGCAAGAATAGCCTTTACTTCCTCTTCCGTATCGACTTTGAATAATATCGCTCCGCCAACGCGAGGATTACGCCGTCCGGAGAAGATTATTTTTTTCCGGTCATAGTACCCATCCAAAAATACTGAATGGGCTGGTAAAAACTTATCCACTTCTTCCATTCCTTTAATGTACTTTGTTAAAACCAGAAACATCTTTACTTCCTCCTATTTATATAGAGTTATATAGAGAATTTGCCCGCATATTGATAAATACGGGTACGCTCCTTAAAAAACTTAATTCGTTTTACCAGTTCTTACTGTGCCGCGCCTGCTACAACATCCTTAAAACCGAGCATTATAGCGATTGGTATCGTAATAATGATGCTCAACACGACCTGTTCAAACCAAATTCCAATAGCGTTTGCTCTTTTTCCATGATAATATCCATCCATCGAGTCTATATAACTTAAAAAAGCTTATTTTTTCGCGACGAGTTTCGTGAGGAACGTTTCGTCGGCGAGGTATGGCAGGGTGATGTGCTGCCCCGTGCGGTTGCCGTTGAAGGCTGCTGAGACTTCGAGCGCACCGTCGTTCCGCGCCCAGGCGCGCCTAGCCACGCCGCTCATCACGTCCCAGTTCAGCGCGCTCTTTATCGCTTCGTCCACGCGGAACGAGCCGTCAAGCACGAGCCCAAAGCCGCCGTTGATCGACCGGCCGATGCCGACGCCGCCGCCGTTGTGCAGCGCGACGAGGCTCATGCCGCGCGCGGCGTTGCCCGCAAAGCAGAGCGTCGCCATGTCCGCCATGATGTTGCTGCCGTCTTTGATGTTCGCCGTCTCTCGGTAGGGCGAATCGGTGCCCGATACGTCGTGATGGTCGCGCCCGAGCATTACGGGGCCGATCTCGCCGTTTCTCACCATCTCGTTGAATTTGAGCGCGATGCGGATGCGCCCCTCGGCGTCCTGATAGAGGATGCGGCACTGGGTGCCGACGACGAGGCGGTTGTTTTCCGCGTCGCGTATCCAGGCCCAGTTGTCGCGGTCTTGGATACGCCTGTCTGGGTCGATGCATGCCATCGCCGCCATATCGGTCTTGCGGAGGTCTTCGGGGTCGCGCGAGAGGCAGCACCAGCGGAAGGGGCCGTAGCCATAGTCGAAGAGCAGCGGTCCCATGATGTCCTCGACGTAGCTTGGGAAGATGAAGCCGTCGTGCGTGTCCGTGCCGTTCTTTGCCACCTCTTTGACACCAGCGTCGTAAACGGCGCGCAGGAAGGAGTTACCATAATCGAAGAAGTAGCTGCCGCGGTCTACGAGGGTCTTTATCAGCTCAAAGTGTTTCCTGAGCGTCCTGTCTACGAGGGTGCGGAACTTTTCCGGCTCGTCTTTCAGCAGCCTTGTCCTCTCTTCAAAGGTGATGCCGCAGGGGCAATAGCCGCCGTCGTAGGCGGCGTGGCAGCTTGTCTGGTCGGAGAGGAGGTCGACGGCTATCTGGTGGTCGACGGCGTATTGGAGGAGGTCGACGATGTTGCCGTGGAAGGCGATGGAACTGACTTCGCCTCCGGCCATTTCTTCTTTCGCCATCGCGAAGGCCTCTTCCGCCGTCCCGGCGATTCGTCTGACCCAGCCCTGCTCATGGCGCGTCTTAATCCTCGACCAGTCAACCTCGGCGGTGATCGAGACGCAGCCGGCTATGTCCGCCGCCTTCGGCTGCGCGCCGCTCATGCCGCCGAGGCCGGAGGTGACATAGAGCCTGCCCTTGAGCCCGTCGTTCTGCGCGCCGAATTTAAGGCGTCCCGCGTTGAGGATGGTGTTGTAAGTGCCGTGGACGATGCCCTGTGGCCCGATGTACATCCAGCCGCCCGCCGTCATCTGCCCGTAGTTCGAGACGCCGAGCTGCATCGCGCGGTGCCACTCTTCCTGATTGTCGAAGAGACCGACCATCAGGCCGTTGGCGAGCATCACGCGCGGCGCGGTGGGGGAGGATTTGAAGAGGCCGAGCGGATGGCCCGATTCAAGGACGAGCGTCTGGTCCGGCGTCAGTATCTCAAGATATTTCTTTATTAAGAGATACTGCATCCAGTTCTGACAGACCTGCCCCGTCTCGCCGTAGGTGACGAGCTCATAGGGGTAAAGCGCGACGTCGAAATCAAGGTTGTTGTCGATCATGACTTGAAAGGCCTTGCCCTCGACACAACCGCTTTTATATTCGCTGATCGGTTTGCCGTAAAGCCTTCCCTCGGGGCGGAAGCGGTAGCCGTAAATGCGCCCGCGCGTGCGCAGCTCCTCAAGAAATTCTGGGGCGATCTCCGCGTGGTATTCCTCTGGTATGTAACGCAGAGCGTTTTTCAGAGCCAGCACTGTCTCCTTTTCGTTGAGAGTGTAGACGCGGTTCGGCGCGCGGCGATACTGCGGGTCGAATTCTTTTTTCGGCGGCAGCCCGCCGGGAAACTCGAGCCTGATTTTCATCGCCTCGCCGAGTAGTTTGTTGTCCATCATC
>JAVVPF010000043.1 GCA_036655895.1 Cloacibacillus sp.
CAAAGTGATCCAGTCTGAGCCTGACGACGCGATGTACCAGACGATCACCGACGGCATCCTTCAGTGGATACGCGGCGACGTGGAGGGCATCAAAAAATCTATGGACGACTACGAGAAGCAGCTTCAGGAGTTCGCGAAGGCCGAAGCCGCGAAGAAACCGAAGATCGAAGTGGCGGGCGCCAACGTGCTGAACCAGCTCGACGCGGCGGCCGCAACAAAGGGCGGCAAACTGATAATCTAAAACCAGAAAACGCCTCTATCATCAAAGACAAGCGCGAAGGGCAGAACGCAAGTTCTGCCCTTCGCGCTTTATTGTTTTTATCAGCTTTTACGGCAGAGGGCCGTCCCAGAACCTCGGGATGCCGACGGAATAGCCTATCGTAAACCCGCCGTCCTGATCGTAAATGAGCAGCAGCTTGCCGTTGAAGTTGTTCATCGGCACGGAGAGCGCGGCTCCAACCTCCCAGCGGCTGCCGCTGTTCGACCAGTCGCGCATCACCTGTCCGTAGTTTCCGAAAAGTTCGAGGTTTATGCCGCCCCACCATGAGCGCATGTAGACCTTCTCAAAGCCGAGATGCACCCAGTAGGCCTGATCTCCGACCATCGGATGGTAGCCCAGGCTGTAAAGTTCCTGACGCGTGCCGAGCGTCGCGGCGTAGGCCAGGTCGTTTGCGTCTCCGGTCTTAAGGCCGCCCGCAAGTATCACCTTGCTCTTTTTAAAGAGCGGCATGTAGGTGCGGAACTGCGTCTCCGAGATGAGGTTGTAGTTTACGCGGTACCATAGGTCGGTGTTGAAGACGAGGCCCGAGGTGGGCATTATCGGGTCGTCCAGCGTGTTGAAGCTGAAGCTCATGTACGGGCCGTGGTCGTTTTTATCGTCTGTGCCAAGCGAGGTGACGCGCTCTGCGGCGTAGCCCAGGCCAAGACGCGAGCGCGAACCGACGGACTTGTACCACGCGGCTTTGGCCGAATATCTTTCCAGCTCCGCATACCCGAAGTTTTGCGGTTTATAGTCCTCCTGACGCGCGGAAAGCACCAGCCCCAGCTGGGCGTCGTTTTCATTCTGCTGCGTGAAGTAGCGCAGCATCGCGCCCCAGTTCGTGCCAAGCCGGTATTCAAGCGAGGCGGAGTCGCCCGGCATGAAGGTGTCGTGCGCTATCGCGGAAAGCGAGACCCAGCGGTTCGGATAAAGGTTGCTGGCAAAGCCGTCTATGCCGAAGGCGTATTTCGCGGGGCGTTCTATCTGGAAGACGACGGCTACTTTGTTCCGCGAGAGGTTCACCGTGTGCCCGTCGACGGACTTCACGTCTTCGCGCGAAGATATTTTTGCAACTGTCTGCGCGACGAGCTTCATGTCTAGCGGCTTGCCTATCCATGACTCGTATTTTTTGTGCAGCGCCTCGGCGACGCCTTCGGGAACTCCTTCAAAGCGCACCTCGGCCACGGTGAGCGTGCGCCTTGAAGGCCGCGGCGCTCTGCTGTGGTCCCACGTATGGCATTTGTCGGCTACGAGCATACGAAGCTCTGGGATCTTCGCCTCGGCGGCAGCGACGCCGCGGTCTATTATTTTGTCGTAGCCCTGCGACGAGAAGGTGCCTATGCCGCGCAGGTCTGGCGCGATGACGACGTCCGCCTGCTCGAGGTTGCGGCGTATCTGGCCCACCATCAGGATGTCGAGCGTCTGCGCCGCCACGTCGAACATCGTGCGAAATTCCTCATTGCCCTTTGAGATGTCTTCGTCGGAAAGATTCACCGCGACTATCGGATGTCCCGGGAAAAGTTTTTTCGCCTCAATGACCGGCAGGTTCGCCTTGAGGCCGCCGTCCACCAAAAGCATTCCGTTCATCGGCCACGGGTCGAAGATGACCGGTATCGACATCGAGGCGCGCAGCGCGGAGGCCAGGTTGCCGTTGCGCAGTATGACGGTATCTCCGTTGCCGAGGTTGGTCGCTACCGCGGCGAACGGTATCGGAAGCTGGTCGAAGTCAGTGACCGCGACGTCCGAGGTGAGGTCGCTCAAAAAGGCGTAGAGATCCTTTGCGTTGAGCGCGCCAAGACGCCCCTGTTCATTTTTATCTTTGTCCACTGTGACGGAAAAGAGCGAATCATCTACCGCCTTCGGCCTGTTGTAGCCGGGGCTGTTCAGGTAGGCGCCCGATCGGCCGGACATGACCTCCATCAGGTCCACGTCGGCCAGCATCGCGCGCATCTCCTCCGTGGTGTACCCCGAGCCGTAAAGGCCGCCCATTATAGCGCCCATGCTGGTGCCTATTATGGCGGCTACCGGAATGTCGTTCTTTGCAAGCACCTCAAAGACTCCGATGTGAGAGAGCCCCTTCATGCCGCCGCCGCAGAGCACGAGCACGACGCCCTCTTTGTGCGGGAAGCCCCAGCTCTGCATGTGTTCTCTCGTCTCGCGGGAATAAGGGGCGAACTCAGCCTCGTCCGCCGCGGCGCAGAGGGAACCCGTTGCTGCGAGCATTGCCGCGGCTGAAAGAAATATACTTAAATATTTTAATATCGGACCTCTAAAGAACATTTTTATCCACCTCTATGTAATGATAAAGCGTAATAAAGAGAAAGCGCAAACAAAGGGCCGACCGCGGCCCGTGTATTCAGCTTAATAATATCATAAGACGGCGCTTCGGTGCATGTCAAACGAAACAATACGCGTCCCCAAAAAGGCGGCGCGGCCCGTGCCGCCTTTTCTCTTAATACTTTTCGCGCCGGCGGCGCGCGGCAAAGCGCTACTCTGAAAGTTTTTTAAAAAACAAAACTTTATACTGTATTTCACAGCCAAGTATAGTATAATTTACGGTGTATATATGCAGAGTTATACAGGCTATATGGCCTGTGTTTTAAATAGCAACCGAAGAATCGCTGATATCTTTATGCCGGCCTAAAATGTCGGCGCGTTTTTTAAAAGCTTTGCCAAGAGCGGCGGCTATGGCAATATTTCACCAACGAAGATCAATATGGAGGCGGCGCTATGCAGAGCAATCACAAAGATACGCACAGAAACAATACGGTCAGACGCGAAAATACGGTGCGCATCGACGAGGCGTCTTCATGCCGTCTATAGCTTCTCTCAAAAAAAACATCCTGGTGGTGGACGACAACGCCATCAACCGCAGGATACTCCACAAAATACTGAGCGGCGACTACAACGTGCTTGAGGCTGAAAACGGCGAGGTCGCTCTTTCCATACTGCGTAAAAATTATGAGAGCATCTCCGTGGTGCTGCTTGATATAGTCATGCCCGTGCTCGACGGCTACGAAGTGCTGAAACAGATGCACGAGGACGCCTATCTCTCAAAAATACCGGTCATCGTGGCAAGCGGACAGAACTCCGAGGACGCAGAGGTGAGGGCGCTTTCGCTGGGCGCGAACGACTACGTGCTGAAGCCCTACAAGCCCGAGATAATAAAGCACCGCATAGCGAACACCATCTCTTTCAAGGAAAGCTCCGCCTTCATAAATTCCGTGCAGCACGACGCGCTGACCGGAGTCTACGGCAAGGACTATTTTTATTTACAGGTGAAGGAGACGCTTCAGAGCAATCCAGATAAAAAATACGACATTATCTGTCTCGACGTCGAACGCTTCAAGCTTGTAAACGATATGTACGGAATGCAGGTAGGCGACGCTCTTCTAAAACATATCGGCGCCGTCATTATGGAGACGCTGCCCGAAAAGGGCTTCTGCGGGCGCATCGGCGGAGACGAGTTTGCCTGCCTCATAGAGCACAGGGAAAGCTATCAAAAAAACTATTTTATTGACTCCATGGAAAAGGTGAACAAGTTCTCCGACACCATCCGGCTGAACCTTGTGCTGCGCTACGGCATCTATTATATAGAAGACGCCTCGACGCCGGTCAACATCATGTGCGATAGGGCGATGCTGGCGAAGGAGTCGATAAAGGGCAAGTACGACACCTATTTCGCCTATTATGACGACGCGATACGCCGCAAGCTCCTTGACGAGCAGCTCATCGTCTCCGATATGAAAAAAGCGCTGGCCGAAGGCCAGTTCACCGCCTATTTTCAGCCGAAGTACGACCTGAAGACCGACGAGATAGTCGGCGCGGAGGCGCTGGTGCGCTGGATACATCCCGAAAAGGGCTTCATGACGCCGGACAGCTTCATCCCGCTTTTTGAAAAGAACGGCTTCATCACCGACATGGATTTGTATATATGGGAGCTCTGCTGCCAGAAAATAAAGGCGTGGAGGGACGCCGGCAACGTCACGACGCCCGTCTCCATCAACGTCTCGCGCACGGACATCTACGACCCGAACCTGCCTCAGATGATCTTGGCCCTCGTGCAGAAATACGAGCTGAGCCCGCGCGACCTGCATCTGGAGATAACGGAGTCCGCATACACGGAGAACCCGGAACAGCTTATAGAGACCGTCTCCAAACTCAAAAAATACGGCTTCATCATCGAGATGGACGACTTCGGGACGGGCTACTCGTCGCTGAACATGCTCTCCGAACTTCCCATCGACATATTGAAGCTGGACATGCGCTTCATACAGAAGGAAGAAAAAAAACACAGAGACCGCAGCATACTGAGCTTCATCATCAGCCTCGCAAAATGGATGGACCTCAAAGTGGTGGCAGAGGGCATAGAGACGGCGGCGCAGGTGCAGCTTTTACAGTCTTTGAGCTGCGAGTACGCGCAGGGATATTATTACGCGAAGCCGATGCCGCAGGAACAGTTCGAGGCGCATCTTCTCAAATCAAAGATACAGGTCGAGGCAAAGCAAAACGCCGGCGAGACTGGGACGGCCGCCGAAGAGGCGCGGCCCGTCGCCGTGCTGTTTGACGCAGACGAAGCCGACCTTCCTTTGCTGCAAAAAGAATACGGGCACCGCTGCCGTTTTGAGCGCGCGCAGACCGCAAAAGAGGCGGCCGCGCTTTTGCGCCGGTGGGAGATGCGCCTCTGCGCGCTCATCTTGAGCCTGCCCGCCGAGGTAAGCCAGGACGAGATATCGGGCCTCGTCAAAACCTGCAAAAAGCTGACCGTCCCCGCCGTCGTAATTTACGACAAGGCTGACGCCGCCGCGTCGAAAATCATAAATCTGGAGATAACGGACTACATCCCGCGCCCGATAGAGCCGCGCCAGTTTTCTATGCGCATGAAAAACGCAATGGCCTACGCGAAGATGGAAAAATTTGAGCGCGAAAAAGAAATAAACGCCGCAATCATAGAGATGAGAAAGCGCGCCGAACACGACGCGCTGACAGGGCTTTTCAACCGCGCCGAATACGAGGCGCGCATAGACCATTTCTTCATCGAAAACAGCGAACCAAAGGGAGTATTCATCATCCTCGACGTCGATGATTTCAAAACCGTGAACGACACCTACGGGCATGTCACGGGAGACCGCGTGCTTTACGCCGTCGGCCGCTACATCGCTGCCCTCTTCCCTGAGACGGAGATCGTGGCGCGCATAGGCGGCGACAAGTTTTCCCTCTTTATTCCGTATCTTCCGCCGATGCCGCAGCTTGAAGCAAAGCTGCACCGCCTCTGTTCGCGCGTCACGCTCGGCGCGGAGCATGTGACCATCTCCTGCTCGGCGGGCGTCTGTTTCTCGCCCGATTACGGCATGAGCCACAACGACCTCTACAGAAACGCCGACCGCGCGCTTTTTTCCGCAAAGCGCCACGGCAAGAGCCAATTTGAAATATTCCTGCCAGAGATGAGCGTCGTGCCGCCATCCGTCTTTGAACAAAAGACTCTTGAAATGCTGGACAACGTCTCCGACGCGATGTTCGTATGCGACGCGGTGACAAGCAGGATACTTTATATAAACGACACCGCCTGCGCAGTCCTCCAAAAGGATAAAGAACAGTGCATGGACAGACGATGCTACGAACTTTTCTGGGACCAGTGCCGCAACTGCGCGCGCTGCGAATATATCGGAGAGCACACCGAAGATTTTTACGAGGAAACGACGCTCATGAAAGACCACCGCACGCCGGTGCATATCAAGGCGCGCCTTGAGCAGTGGGATGGACACAGCGTGAAGGTCCATTATCTGCATATAGGCGAACCGCTCGCAGAGGCGTAACCAACGGCAAAAGCTTCTGGCGTGAACGGGGGCGCCCTGCGGAAAGCGGCACTAAGGAGGAACACTATGGATCAATATTACAGAGATAATTTTGAAGAGATACTGGATATTTTCTGCCGTGCCGCCGGAGGCGGAGCGTTTTCCGTGCGCCTGGACGACGAGCTCACGCTTCTTTCCGCAAACGAAAGCTATTATAAAATATTTGGATGCACAAAAGACGGCCTCTTCCAGCAGACGCAAAATAAATTTGCGCGCAGCATCTATCCTGACGACGCGGAACGCGTCCTGGCCCTCTGCCGCGAGGCGAGAGAAAGCGGCGCGCTGCGCCTGGAATGCGAGCTGCGCATAATTACAGCCGCGGGAAATATAAAACGCGTGAAGGCGGCGGGCGCCATAGACCGCACGCACACGACGCCGGTAGCCCGCGGAGTTTTGATAGACCTTTTTGCCCAAAGTTCGGCCTCCGGCGAAGAGAACCTCTCCTACAAGAGCATCGTGGAAGAAAACATCATGGGCTCCTTCCGCCTGAACCTTTCGCAAAACCTCTGCGGCGACGGCCAGTGTATTTTTCCGTATGTGCTGAAGCTCAGATGCGCAAAGACGGTGGACGAATTTTTCGGCATGGTATACGAAGAGATACCGGACGCGGAGCAGCGGGCGCGCCACGCGGCACTCTTTAACAGAGAAAATCTGCTTGCGAGCTTCGACGCCGGCATCACGCATCTGCACCTAGAACACAAATACAGGGTCGACGAAAACCGCTGCCAGTGGCTCGCCACGCACATCACGATAACAAAAAATCCGGCGACGGACGACATAGAGGCGCTCATCTACACCTTTGACATCCACAGGACTAAGACGCTGCAGCTCATCATGGAGCACACCGTCGAAAGCGACTACGATTATATAGCGGTGGTCAACACGGCCGACGAGAGCCACATGGAGATAATGAACGACAAAAGCCCGGCCGTGGCCCCGCCAGTCCACCTTAAGAAATATTCGGAGGTCATAGCGGGCCTCGTAGCATTGGAGAACGCGCCCGAGGACAGAGAGCGCATCGAGCGGCAGAAGAGCCTGCAAAACGTTGTAGAGCAGCTCCGCGAAAGCGACTGCTACACCATCACCTACGCGGCGCGCCAAAAGGACGGAAGCGTCGGCCACAAACGCCTGCGTTTCTCCTATCTGGACCGTGACGAGGGCCTCATCGTTTTTTCTGCGACGGACATCACAAGGGAGATAGCGGAAGAACAGCAAAAGAACGAGATGCTGAGAGACGCGCTCACCGCCGCGAAGCAGGCGAACTCCGCAAAGACGGACTTTCTCTCGCGGATGAGCCACGAGATACGCACTCCGATGAACGCCATCATGGGCATGGCCGCCATCGCGGCCCAGTCCATCGGCGACGAGGAGCAGGTCTCCGACTGCATCTCGAAGATAGGCATCTCTTCGCGCTTTTTGCTCTCGCTCATAAACGACATCCTCGACATGAGCCGCATAGAAAGCGGCAAGGTGCTGCTGAAAAACGAAAAGGTCCCCTTCGCAGAGCTGATAGGCTCCATAAATTCCATCTGCTACTCTCAGGCGAAGGCTAAAGACATCGACTACGAATGCGTGGTCGACAACCACATCGAGGCCTCCTACATGGGAGACGCGATGAAGCTGCAGCAGGTGCTGATAAACATTCTTTCCAACTCCATAAAATTTACGGACTCCAAGGGGCGCGTCTCCATGGAGATAAAGCAGCTCAAAAGGACCGGCACTCACGCCGAGCTGCGTTTTTCCATAAACGACACAGGCTGCGGCATCAGCGAAGAGTTCATCCCGCAGCTCTTTGAGCCGTTCTCGCAGGAGCACGCGGCGGGGTTCAAGACGATGTACAGCGGCACGGGCCTGGGCCTCGCCATCTGCAAGAACCTCGTTGAGATGATGGACGGAAAGATAGAGGTGCGCAGCATCGTGGACGTCGGCACAGAATTTACCGTCACGCTGAAGCTCGGCGTCACAGAAGAGACCACCGCCGGCTATTTCAAAAAAATGAGCCATAACTTTGAACGCCTGAATACGCTTGTGGTAGACGACGACGTGGCGGTATGCCAGTACACCGTCATCACGCTGAGCGAGATGGGCATGAAGGCAGAATGGATCGATTCCGGCAAAAAGGCGGTCGAACGCGTGCGCGAGAAATGGGACGAGGGCGCGCATTACGACCTCATCCTCGTGGACTGGAAGATGCCGGAGATGGACGGCATAGAGACGGCGCGCGCCATCCGCGCGATAGTAGGGCCGGAGGTCACGATAATAATTATGACGGCCTACGACTGGGCCTCCATAGAACACGAGGCGCGGCTTGCCGGAGTCAATATGCTTATCAGCAAACCTCTTTTCAAATCATCGCTCGCCTCCGCCTTCAGCAAGGCGCTCGACGAAAAACATGTGGAAGAAATAATGGAAGAGCCCGTAGACTTCGACTTTTCGGGGCACAGGATCCTCGTCGTCGAAGACCATCCGCTCAACATAGAGGTGGCAAGAAAACTGCTTGAACGCAAGGGCTTTGCCGTCGACCAGGCTGAGAACGGCCTCCGCGCCATAGAGATGATAACGCTCGCGCCGGAAAAATATTACGACGCGGTGCTCATGGACATCCGTATGCCCGTCATGGACGGCCTCCAGGCGACGCGCGGCATACGCAACCTGCACAAAAAATCGGCGAAGACCGTGCCGATAATAGCAATGACGGCCAACGCCTTTGACGACGACGTTGAAAAATCCCGCAACGCGGGCATGAACGCGCACCTTACAAAGCCGATAGAACCGGCGCACTTGTACAGAACGCTTTACCATTACATCTCAGGAGAGGAAGATACGGCAAAATGAGTACGCTGACGGAGCGGCTGAAAGAGTACGGCGCCGACACTGATGGCGCAATGTCAAGATTTTTGAACGACGAGGAGCTTTACCTCTCATGTCTGGAACAGTTTGTTGACGACCCGGGCTTTTTCGCGCTCGAAGAGGCGATAGCCTCAGACGACCACCAGACCGCCTTCGACGCGTCACACATGCTTAAGGGCGTCGCCGCGAACATGGGGCTCACTCCGATGTTTTCCGCGCTGAGCGCCGTAGTGGAGCCTCTTCGCAGAAAAGAATACGCCGGCGTCAACGAACTGTACGCACAGGTCGCAGCTCAGCGCGCGGCGCTGAAAAAGATAACGGACTGAGAACGGGCTCGTTTCATGCAAAACAGCGGCGCAGTGCCCTCACAACTGAACGACTGTCAATATCAGCTTGACCTCTACCGCGCCTCTAAGCTCGGCGGCGTTTTTTCCGTGCGCCTGGATGACGACTTTACGCTGCTTTACGGAAACGACAGATATTACGACATCCACGAGTACACTGCTGAGGAGATGCAAAACCGCCTCCACAACAGAAGCGGCGAATATATCTATCCACAGGACCTTCCCTTGGTGCGCCGGACAATCGCGTGCGCGCTTGAACGCAACGAGCGCTATCTGGAATGGGAGATGCGCATCGTAACTGGGCGCGGCAGCATCCGCCACATCCTTTGCAGCGGCCTCGTTGAGGAGGTGAACGGCGCCGCCGTGATGAACGGCGTCGTAATGGACATCACAGCTCAGAAGGAGGCCGAACAGGCGCTCCGCGAAAGCGAGGAGAAATTCCGCATCGCGACGGAAAACTCCGACGTCGTCTTTTGGAGCTACAATATAGGCCGCGGCGAAATAGTACAGAACGAATCGTCGCAAAAGGTGCACGGGTTTACCCCGGTCATCGAAAATGTGCCGCACTCGCTGCTGGAAGAGGGCTATATCCGTCCCGACTGCATAAAACGTTTCATGGAAATGTACAGCGACCTAGAAGGCGGCGCAAAGAGGGCGGGCGGCGACTTCTGGACGAAAAACTTGACGCGCGACGGCTGGTGGTGCGAGCGCATCGAATACACCACCGTCTTTGACGAAAGCGGACGCCCAAAGTGCGCGCACGCCATAGGCCGCGACGTCACAGCGGAAAAACTGGCCGAGACTCGCTACAACGAAGAGGTCTCCTACAAGAACGCGATAATCTCTCAGAACTTCATCGGCAGTATGCGCGCCAACATCTCAACGGGCGAGATAGAAGAGGTCGCGTCGCCCTTTGAGTGGTTCAAAAAAATCTACGCCGGCAAAGACTACGAGCGCGGCGTCTCTTCCCTCTGCATGCGCCTGCCCGACAAAAAGCAGCGAAGCGCCTTTCTCGCCGCGGTGCAGCCCGAGGCGCTGATAAACGATTTCAAAAACGGCGTCACCACAAGAGATTTCCGTTTGCAGCGCAGAATGGAAAGCGGCGTCTTCAAATGGACCTCCACCACGGTGAAGCTATTCAAAAAGCCAAACAGCGAGCACATCGTCTGTTTCCTATACACCTACGACACCGACCGCGAAGAAATTTCCAAGCGCGCGATGGAACAGATAGCCGACAGCAGCTACGACATAATAGGCTGCATACACGGCGCAAATGACAGCTACACGATGCTCTCAAGCCCAAGAGACGCCTGCGACTTCACGCTTCCACGCTACGAACAGGCGATGGCGGCCTTCCTTTTTGCGCACAAAAGCGAGCATCTTGCACCGCAAAGCGTCACTGTGAAAAAAATACTGGAGGCGCTTGATGAGAAAAACGTCTACTCCCTCTCCTTCACACAGAGAAACGCTGAGGGCCGCGTGCGCAGCAAGCAGCTTCGTTTTTCATTCATAGAGCGCCAAACGAGGACCATCCTCTTTACAGTCAGCGACTTCACCGAGGTCGTCAACAAAGAAAAAACGCGTCAGGAGACGCTGAAAAAGGCGCTTGCCGCGGCGGAAAAGGCAAACGCGGCGAAATCCGATTTTCTTTCACGCATGAGCCACGACATACGCACGCCGATGAACGGCATCATAGGGCTGACGAACCTGACGCTCGACCTGCCTGAGCTGACCGGCGAGGCGCGCGCGAACCTCGTCGCAATGAAATCGGCAAGCGGATATCTGCTTTCGCTCATCAACGACACGCTCGACATGAACCGCATAGAAAGCAGCAAACTGACGTTGAACCTGGAGGACATCCGCGCGACGCAGCTCATAGATGAAGTCAGCGCCTCGATAGCGCCGATGATGCGCGAAAAACATATAGATTTCCAGATAAAAAAAATAAACACACAGCCGACGGTGGCGCGCATGGACAAAGTGCGCTTCCAGCAGATTTTCATAAACATCCTCTCAAACGCCGCAAAATTCACACCGGAGGGCGGAAAAATAGAATGGCTGATAGAGTGCCTCTCGCGCGACGAAAAATTCTCGCGTCTGAAACTCACGGTGCGCGACAGCGGCATCGGCATCAGCCCCGACTTTCTGCCAAAAATATTTGAGCCGTTCGAGCAGGAGCGCCGCGACATCTCCTCGAACTACATGGGCACGGGCCTAGGCATGTCCATCGTAAAAAATCTCGTGGAAAAAATGAACGGACGCATCGAAGTGACAAGCACTCTGGGCAAAGGCACAGACGTCATTGTCTATCTGGATTTCGAACGCGTGCAGGGCGTTCTGCCCGACGAAGAACAAAACTCCTCTTCGGCAGACCTCAGCGGACGGCGGATACTCATCTGCGAGGACCATCCGCTCAACATGCAGATAGCGCGCAGACTGCTTGAAAAAAACGGCGTCCTCGTCACCTGCGCTACGAACGGACAAGAGGGCGTTGAAACATTCGCCGGCTCCCAGCTCGGCTTTTTCGACGCCATACTGATGGACATCCGTATGCCGGTAATGGACGGACTTGAGGCGGCGCGAAACATTCGGCGCCAGCCGCGAAAAGACGCCGCGCACATACCGATAATCGCAATGACTGCGAACGCCTTCGACGACGACATAAAAAAATCAAAAGAGGCGGGGATGGACGCGCACATCACAAAGCCGTTCGACCCAAAGAGGCTGTGCCGCGAATTATATTCTCTGATAACAAAAGAAGAGGGACGGAGGCTGAAGAGTGAACAGCATAAAACAGATAATTGAGACCTATCTCAATGAATATCTGCTGCACAGAGATGTAGAAAAGACTCTCGCTCTGCTTTCGGACGACATCTGCTGGATAGGCTGCGGCGAAGGCGAGAAAGCCTTTGGCGCAAAGGCCGTAAAAGAAATGCTCTATCGTGAGATGGAGGTGACGCCCGCTAAATTTGCGTGGAAGATATCCAACTATCACGAGATAAATATGGGAGACGAGTCGGCCCTCGCCGTCATGGACTTAAGCGTCGAAGACCTTACGCAAAAGCACGCCATCAGCGCCATGAACATCAACATTACCTGCTCCCGCGCGGGCGGTGCCGTTAAGATCCGCTCCATACACGTTTGCGTACTAAGCGGCCTTCAGGACAAGGACGAGTTCTTCCCCGTCTCTCACACAGAAAAAAAACTTCAGCAGGACCTGCTCGACTCGCAGGCGGAGATGACGCTGCTCATGGACACGGTGCAGGCCGGCATCGTCGTGCTGCGCTACGACGGCGGCGCGCTTTTTCCCATCTATTTCAACGACGGCGTCTGCCGCCTGCTTGACACATCGCGCGACAACCTCCTGATACATTACCGCAAAGACGCCTATGCCGGCCTCCACGTTGAAGACAAGGCGCGCGTGATAAAAGCCTTCGACGACGCCGCTTACAACATGACGAAAATCAGCGAGACATACCGCCTCAGGGGGCCGGACAACAAATATATATGGGTCAGCATCGACGCCATGCCAGTGCGAAGGGCGGACGGCAACGTATACTTCTACGCCGTCTACACCGACATCACCACCGAGCGCAGACTGCTGTTTGAGGGGCGCGTCCGCGAAGAGACGATAAACATCGCCGTCGAACAGACCGGCGTCAAAATCTGGACGCTCGACCTGGACAAACGAAAAATATCCTACCACCGTAAAGACGAAAGCTCCTCCAAGATCTGCTGCGAAGAATACCCCTGCTGCGTCCCCGAAAGCTTCGTCAGCGACGGCAGAATATTTGAAGAAGACATCCCCGTCGTGCTCAAAATGTACGACGACATCTATAACGGAGCCGCG
>JAVVPF010000044.1:0-257 GCA_036655895.1 Cloacibacillus sp.
TTGAAGAGTTCAAGGTGGGCGGGGATGGGCTGCACGCGAATCTTAAGTCCCTTGAGGTCGGCGGGGCTCTTTATCACCTTTTTGTTGTTTGTGATCTCACGGAATCCGTTTTCAGCAAACCCTACAAGGCGAATGCCTTTGGGGACGAGCTGTTCGTTGAGGATGCCTTCGATCTTTCCGTCAAGCACCTTATAGGCCGCGGCCCTGTCTTTGAAGAGGTAGGGCAGGTCGAGCACCTGGAACTTCGGCGCAACGTT
>JAVVPF010000044.1:267-12613 GCA_036655895.1 Cloacibacillus sp.
TGCCGGGTGAAAGCATGGCCATCTCTATCGTTCCAAGCGTCATGCCCTCAAGCATCTGGCGCTCGCCTCCGAGCTGCGCGTTCGCGTAAAGGTCTACCACGATGCGTCCCTTAGAAGCCGTCTCGACATGTTTCTTGAAAACCTTTTCAAACGTCACAAAATTTGTCTCTTTGTCGGACGCGCTGTAGCCAAATTTGATGCGGAAATCTTCCTTTGCAGACGCTGTACCAAATGTAACGGCAACCAGAAGCATAGAAATCAAAATTGCGGACATACTCTTCTTCATAATGTAACCTCCCAGATTTTTTGTTTTTCCAATAGCCCCACACTATCAAAAACGGAAAGACGGCCCCCCTTTTTTCACAAGATACAATAACTTTATTTTAATGAAATAGTCAACTGCTGTTTAATCGTGCGCTAAGATGGCTTCAAGCTCTTTTTCTTTTTTAGTCATTCCGGCAACCTGCCTCAGAATGTCGATTATTTCAGGGCTGAGCGCGATGCCCTCTTTGAGCGCCTTTTCACGGGAGATGCGTTCCTTATCTCCGGGGATGAGCACGGGAAGCTCGGGGTCGATTGGCGCGGTCTTTCTGTATTCGTCGACCACATACTTCACATGCTCAAGCACCGCCTTCGGGTCGCCGAACATTGCGGGGTCCATGGCAAGGAAGAAGAAGCAGATGCCTTCGTGCGCAAGCGGGATGAATTTGCTTGGGACGCCTCCGGCAAGGCCGCCTGTGAGAAGTTCCACGAGCAGCGCAAGGCCGTAGCCTTTGTGTCCGCTGAGCGTCTCCGTAGTGCCTCCGAGGGGCACAAGGCCGCCGGTATCGGGCTTCGGCGCTTCGCTTCTGTCGTCGCCGTGGTGCAGCAGTTCAAGCACCTCTTTGAAGTCCGTCAGACATTTGCCTTTGCCGTCGATGATGACCTCTTCCGGCACAACGCCCTTCTCCGCGAAGACCTGGCTGCGGCAGAGCTTCCCATGGGCCATTACGCAGGTCGCCATGTCAAGGAGGAACATCGGTTCGTCGCCGCAGACGGGGAAGGCGACGGAGATGGGGTTCGTTCCCATGTTGCGTTCGGAGCTTCTTGTCGGGCAGACGCAGCGCACAGTGTTTGTGTTCGCGATGCCGATAAGCCCCTCATCCGCCATCATCTCAGGCCAGTGGCCGCCGAATCCGTAATGGTTCGCCTGACGGACGACTGTTACGCAGATGCCGTTTTTCTTTGCCTTTTCTATCGTTTTTTTGACCGCGAAGTCCGCTATGACGTAGCCGACGCCGGAGTGTCCGTCAAGGACGAGGCTGTTCGGCGTTTCAAATACCGTCGTGGGCGCGGGCGCGTCAAGATGAAGGTTTCCCATTTTAAGGTGGCTGACGTATGTCATCATTGCGGCCACTCCGTGTGAATGCAGATGGCGCGCGTCGGCCTCAACGAGGCAGTTTGTCACGGTTGAAGCCTGGAGGTCGGAATAGCCCAGCCCCATGAACATTTCCTTAGCTACTTTGTACAGATCGTCGTACTTGACCACATAATCTCTCATAATAAAAAGTCCTCCTTGATGTATTGAAGCTATCTATTGTTGTGCTTCTGCGGCACGTTTCTTGTTACAATTACTTCCGTTTCAGTCCCCGCGGGGTCTTTCAGCACCACGTCCCCGATGGCGAGGGGCGCGGAGAGCGTTATCTTTTTTATCTCGCCCATGATCTCGAATATCTTGGCAAGAGGCACAGCTTTTGTGAGCCGCACGCTCGCTTCAAGAAACTCTCCACCGGTCACTGCGACGCTTGTCGAAAAGGTGCGCATCGGGTTTTCGATCTCCTGCCGCACCCAGACTTCTCCGCGCGGGCAGCGCGCGCCCGCAGCCGAAATAAGCTTCGGCGGCTTTGTATCTTCATAAGCGGCCTTTATAGAACAGCCGTTTGGACAAACGACGCAGGTAAATTCTTTGCTGATCATCTGACACTCACCTCCAAAGAGCTGATTTCATCGAGATTTATCGTTCCAAGCTCCACCCACACCATCTCAGCCGGGTGAAGGCGCGTCTCTTTTCTCGTCATGATCACTCTTTCGCCGCAGCGCACCTCTATCGTCTTGTCACGGGCCGGCGCCGTCACCCTAAAAGCAAGAGAGATATCCTCTCCGCGCGTGATCCTCTGCGGTACCACGTAACGCACTCCATCCCCAGCCGTAACCGCTATCGCGCGTTGTGCCCGCTCTAGTTTTCCCGCGGCGTAAAGAGCCGCGTTTTTACCGGCGCGCGCCGCCTCCATTGAAACAAAATCAACGAGGTCGTGAACGTGGAGCACGTTGCCGCAGGCAAAGACCCCGGGCGTCGCCGTCATGCAGCAGTCGTCGACATTTGCTCCCTGAGTGACGCCGTTCATTTCTATGCCGGCCTCGCGCGTCAGCTCGTTTTCCGGTATGAGTCCCACGGAAAGCAGCAGCGTGTCGCACGGGATATAGCGTTCCGTTCCGGCTATCGGCCTGCGGCTTTCGTCCACTTGAGCTACGGTGACGCCCTCAAGGCTTCCGCTCGGGCCGTATATATCCGTCACAGTGGTAGAAAGAAAGAGGGGGATATTATAGTCGTCAAGGCACTGCTGAATGTTTCTCTGAAGGCCGCTCGAATACGGAAGCACCTCAAATACGGCTTCGACCTTCGCGCCCTCAAGCGTCAGACGGCGCGCCATAATGAGGCCGATGTCCCCTGAGCCTAAAATGACGACTCTTTTACCGGGCATTATGTTTTCAAGGTTGACAAGATTCTGCACCGTGCCTGCCGTGTAAACCCCCGCCGGCCTGTGGCCGGGGATAGAAAGCGCCCCGCGCGTGCGTTCCCGGCAGCCCATGGCGAGCACCACGGCCTTTGCCTCTATCTCTTTTATCTCGCCCTCGCGGCTCGTGCGCAGCACCTTATCCGGGGAGAGCTCCAGCACTATCGTGCGTTCCATTACCGGTATCTCAAGCGCGCGCACCTTCTGGATGAAACGGTCGGCGTATTCCGGGCCGGAGAGAGCCTCTTTGAAGGCGTGAAGTCCAAAGCCGTCGTGGATGCACTGATTGAGGATGCCGCCAAGCACGCGGTCTCTTTCGATAAGCAGTATGTCGCGGCAGCCGGCCTCTTTCGCTGCGGCGGCCGCGGCAAGCCCAGCGGGGCCGCCGCCTATTATCACAAGGTCATGAAATTCGCGTATCATTAGCCGTTCTCTCCTTCCCGCACATTGCCGGAGAAAAGACTCGAGCCGGCCTCTCTTAAGAGATAGTCTTCCGGCGCAAAGCCGTATTCGTCGCGCAGCATCCTTACGATACGCGGCGTGCAGAAACCACCCTGACAGCGTCCCATGCCGTTTCTGGCCCTGTACTTTATGCTGACCAGACTTCTTGCGCCAAGCGGATTTTCGATAGCGTCACGGATCTCTTTCTTCGTTATCTTTTCGCAGCGGCATATTATTTCGCCATATTCGGGATATTCCTTCACCAGGTGTTCCTGTTCCTCTTTTGGCAGCTCGCAGAAATGGCCCGCAAATCCGGGACGCTCTGCGATAAAGTCCTTCTTTTCGTCAAGCGGCAGGTGATTTGAGACAAGATCACGCACCATCTCCGCTATCGCGGGCGCGCTGGTCAGCCCGGGGCTTTCGATGCCCACAAGATTTATAAACCCGCTCAGGCTATTTGCCTCTTCGATAATAAAATCGCCGTTTCCGCCCTCCGACGGGGAGGTGCGCTTCGGACGGCATCCGGCAAAATTCCTTATAAAGTCGCTCATCTTTATGTCAGAAAGAAGCTTCTGCCCCTCTCTTCTTAGATCCTCAAGAACGGGTGCCGTCACCTTATAATCTTCGGGGCTTTCCTCTGGGATATAATCGGCGCTCGGGCCTATCAGGATATTGCCGTCAACGGTGGGCGTCAGATGGATGCCGAGCCCGGCGTCCTTTGCTCCCGGCACAGGATAGATGAGCGTCTTCAAAGTTCCTTCAAGACGCCTGTCCAGAACGTAATATTCGCCGCGGCACGGCCATATCTTCAGGCTTTCGCCGTTGTTCCCCGCAGGTACTCCGGCCATCGCGCTTATCTTTCCGCTTCCAAGGCCCGCCGCGTTGATCAGTACCTCCGCCTCAAATATTTCTCCGTCGGAAGACCGGACTTCAAAGAGCCCCTCCGCGTTCTTAGCGACAGAGGCCGCCTCGCATTTAAGGAAAAAGCCGACGCCGTTCGCGTGGGCGTTTTCCGCAAGCGCGATGGTGAGGCCGTAAGGAGAAATGATGGCGCTTGACGGACTCCAAATCGCCGCTATACCCTCCACTCCCGGCTGTATCTGCTGCATCGCTGTGCGATCGAGCAGCTCAAGGCCCGGCACGCTGTTTGCCGCGCCCTGCTTCATGAGGCGGTCTATGCCGCACATCTCATCTACAGACAGCGCCGTCGTAAGTTTACCGATCCGTTTGATCTTGACTTTCAGCTCGGCGCATATCTCATCCATCATCGCGTTGCCGCGCACGGCGAGTTTCGCGCGCAGAGTGCCGGCCTTGTAATTTATCCCGGAATGAAGCACGCCGCTGTTGCGGCAGCTGGTCTCCATTCCAACGTCCGGCTCCTTTTCCAAAACCGCCGTTTTTATCTGAAAGCGCGAGAGTTCGCGGGCAATGGCGCACCCAATTACTCCGCCTCCTATGATGACAACGTTAAACTTATGTTTCAAACCCAAAAACCTCCTGAATTAGACGTCCTGGTCTACCATGGGATACTAGATTTTTTTGCTTGAGGGCATTATAATTCGTTTATAAAATAAAATCAAGGTCTTCCTTGGTAGACCAGATTGATTAAAAAGGAGGCGAGGCGCTCTAAGGAATTTCTCTGATACCATATCTATTCACGCATTTCACAAACAGGTGCACGCGGTAATTATATTTTTCCTTATACAAGATTAGTGATAAAAGATATATTTTTGCGTTAAAACAATTTAATATAATCCAAAACAGAGAGATGAGGAGGCCTTTTAAAATATAAATGCCGAAAATAATTTACTTTGACAATAAGCGCAGCGAAAAGCTAATATTTACATAGATTATTTTATTAAAAATTCAGACTAAACGCCTTACACACTTGGAGCTGATTTGCGTGAACGAAAAACGGAAGGCCGTAATTGGGAATCTTTTGGAAAAAATACACAGCGGAGAAATTGTTTCAAACGGCAAGCTTCTCCCTGAAAGACAGCTGGTGGAAGCTGTCGGCGAAACGCGCCCCGTCATCCGCGAGGGGCTCATTGCGCTTGAAGCGATGGGGGTGCTGGATATCCGCGACAGGCAGGGCATCTTTCTTTCCACAAGTGAAGAGAACGAAGTAAAGATGATGCTGCGCAAGGTGCGCGGCTGGCCCGCCGATATTTTGTCCCGCGTGATGGAGGTCAGGCAGCTTATAGAGCCCGCAGCGACGGGGCTCTCCGCGCTAAGGCGAAGTGAAAAAGATTTGATGAAGATGCGCGAGTGCCTCAAACATATAGCCGACCTTGCGGATCAGACGGGCGAAGAGGCGGCGAGGCAAGGTTCGTACTGGAACACCTCTTTTCACACGGTGATTGTTGAGTCGGCGGACAACGCCTATCTCTCGCGAATATACGAGGGCGTCTACGCGCAGATAGAAAACGGTCTTTCTTTGATGCGCATCAACACCCCGCCGGAAAAACAAGGCGGACGCCGTTTCGCCTACCAGGACCACCTCCGGCTCTACGAGCTGATCGAAGCGGGCGACGCCGCGGCGTCAGAGCTGTACGCGGAAGAGCACATACAACACACGATAAACGCCATGGTGGAGCTTGGGCAGATAGTCCCGACCTCCGACCTTTTCGGCCAGAAGATAGCTGGCCGCACTCGCTTCGTCGGCGAGATGACCCGCAACAAAAAGGAAGAATAAAACCAAAAAGGATGCGAAAAGATTGATATTTGACAAGCCTATTGATTATAAGCTGATAAAAACAAATTTTTCCGGTTTCCCAAAGATGTACAAGCTGGAACAAAGTTTTCCGGCGGACCATATCACCGATATAGACCAGGCTCTTTGTGACGAGCTCAAAAAACTTGCTCTGCCGGACATTACTGGAAAGCGGATAGCGGTCACTGCTGGAAGCAGGGGCATCCCCAATTTCCCGGAGGCCTGCCGCGCAATAGGTCGCGAGCTGCGCAAACGGGGCGCGCTTCCGTTCGTTGTGCCGGCTATGGGCAGCCACGGCGGCGGCACTGCGGAGGGGCAGATAGAGATGCTGGCGTCGCTCGGTATGACCGAAGAGAGCCTTGAAATGCCTATTATCGCCGCTATGGATACAGTCGTTCTGGGACATTCCCCCGAAGGCGTCGAGGTAAACTGCGACGCCAACGCCTATAACGCCGACTATATCGTGGTATGCGGCCGCGTGAAGCCGCACACAGATTTCAGAGGCGCCATCGAAAGCGGCCTCTGCAAAATGATGATAGTGGGCCTCGGAAAACATCGCGGCGCCGTTTCTTTCCATAAAACTGGCGGCATCTTCGGGATGAGCGAACGGCTTCAAAGCTCCGCTTCGATTTTCATAAACAAAACTAATCTGCTATTTTCAATCGCGATGATAGACAGCGCCTACCATCAGACAAGACGCATAGAGGCGGTGCTGCCGGGCGACATCCTCGAACGTGAGCCGCAGCTCTTGAAAGAGGCCGCCGCCGCTATGCCGAAGATCGCCTTTCAAGACATCGACACTCTGATAGTCGACCAGTACGGCAAAGAGATAAGCGGCGCGGGAATGGACCCGAACATCACGGGGCGTTTCCTCTTCGCGCCGGAAAAACAGTTCGACGGCTTCCCCCACCCCAAAAAAATAGCCATACTGCGCATGACAGAGATGAGCCACGGCAACGCGGCGGGGCTAGGAATTGCAGATTTTGTATGCCGCCGCTTCGCGGAAAAGCTTGACCTTGGCGCCACGTACACAAACAGCCTCTCGTCTCCGCTGTGCATGGCAAAGATCCCGATGGTGATGAACAACGATCTCGACACCATATACGCGGCGGCCTCCGCCTGCGGAAAGACCGACATCAAAGACGTCCGCATGATACGGATACACAACACGCTTGAGCTGGACCATATCTGGGTCTCTGAGAATTATCTAAAAGAGATAGAGGCGCACCCCGAAATAAAAATATTAGAAGGCCCCGCGGAGATGAGCTTCGGCCACGGCGGTGATTTGACCGGGCTGGATTAAAACAGTCCCGCCTGCAACACCAACGGGGCGCGGCTCAAAATCACACTACTGAGTTTGCGCCCTCTTATAGCAGTTATCCCCGCCGCATGTGATATAATTTGTAAAGCGGCCTTTGCCGCGTTTTATTTTTGTGAACAGGTGATTTAATGCTGCAGCGGGTCAAATTTGATAACAGCCCTGATGAGGTGCTTGGCGATATCTATCGTCAGCTTTCTAAATTTATCGGGGATGAATATTTAAGAAACGGCTTCCCAAGGAAAAAAGAACTTGGGACGATGACCTATGAGCTGTGCGACCGTTTTCCCCCCGACATCTTCGATAAAATCATAGAATTTACAAAGATACGCAACAACCACGTCCACGAAAAAAAGGCCACAAAAAAACAGATAACGAAATCCTGCGCTCTCTACGAAGAGATACGCCTCTGGCAGAATTCAAGGCCGCGCGCGCAGCACAAGGGCACTGGCCGCGCTTCGGAGGCCCGCGCTGGGACGCAGCGCGGCAGGCGGCTCCAGGGGGCCTACGCGCGCCCCGCGGCGCGTCATTCTTTCGTTCGCACCGGCTCCGCAGGCCTTTCGGGAGCTAGGCCGTTTCTTCGCGCAGCACCCGAGCCTCCGGCAGAAGCGGCGCCCAGACGCTTTCACAGGCATCATTCGGAGGCGGCCCCCGCCGCTGAATCCGACCGCGCCGTAAAGTTTATCGGCTGGTTTCTCGTAATAGTGGCTATAACGGGCACCATCTCGCTCCTTTACCTGTTGAGCCGACTTCTGTAGCGCGGCCCAAAAGCGAAAAATTTATAAGATTGACGCAGGCTTTGCAGAAGGCTATACTTTATCGCAGATAGATATATTTCACATTATGAAAATTTTCTTAAATAAAGTGAGGTGACGCCGTGAGATTTTCAGAGACGATTAGACGACATCGAAAAGAGCGCGGCTGGACGCTGGAAGATCTTTCTAAACTTACAAGTCTTTCGGTAGCCCAGCTCTCGAAGCTTGAGACTGGAAAATCCGAACCCAGCCTGGACAGCCTGAGAAAACTCTCCTCCGTATACGAGGTGCCTTTGTCCGCGCTTACGCACGCAGAAGAGATAGACCCCGTCTCTCCGATACGCAAAGGAGACGGCTTCATTCTGCGCGCGGGCACGGACGAACGCGTCGCGGTCAGATATCTTACGATGAAGCGCAACGCGAGGATGCAGCCGGTCGAGATGACTATCCCGGTGGGTACGGACACGGGGCGCTCAAAGTCGCATCCAAGCGACGAGTTTTTCTACGTGGTGCGCGGCGTCGTGGTATTTTTCTACGGGGAGGCCGAGACTTATACTATGTCCGAGGGAGATTTCATGTATTTTGACGGCATCGTGCCCCACAGCTGGAAAAATGTGGGCGATGTGGACGCCGTGGTGCTTTCATCAAACGATCCTCCCGTAATGTAACAGAGAGCAAAATAAACGCGCGACGACGGCCGCGCGCCGCGTGACGATTTTTCGGACGCGTGGCGCGCGGTTTTTATGTGGCGGCGCAAAAATATTTTACATTCATGCGAATGGCGCTTCGGCAAGAGGAAAGCTCCGAGCTGTTTGCTGCGGTCTTTTTTGATTTTTTTCCTATGTTCAACTCATTTGTGAAATCCAAAAACATTTCTTCCGTCTTATTGACTTTTTATATTTTTTTGCTACACTATAGCCGTTTTCTTTATATGATAATTTTCATATAAAGAAAATAAATAGCTGGACTGTGCCAAAAAAGAGAAAGAGGTGATGTGAATGTGTCTCTATGATATCGAAGAATTTGTTGGAAACCTTGCGCTTGGGGAGGCAGTCAGCCCCGAAGAGGCCACGCGTATGGTGAGCGGCGCAATCAAGGACCGCGCTCTTCTATTTTATTTCACATGGAAAACGCTGCAGGAGATGCACCCGGAGATCGACGCGGACGCAGTTATGGCGGAAGCGTCACGCAGGCTTGGCGAGTATAAGGCGCCTTCGCTCGGCGACGTGAAGGACGCGGCTTCGGCCATCCTCAATCAGACGTCAAAAGCCGGTATGCTGGCCTTCGACCAGACGATAACGAAGCTCTCGGAGAACGAGTCTGAAAAGATAATCCGTCGCTGCCCCCACATCGAAGCTTTTGAAGAGCTTGGCTGTTCCCGCGAAGAGCGCGCCAAATTATGCACGAAGCTTCTGATGCCGCTTGATTTCGCTTTGCTTGCCCCGTACAGGGAGGTCAAGCTCGACTTTCCGCAGAATCTCGCCGAGCACGATCTCTGTGTGATGCACACAACAAAGGTTTCAAAATAGTCTGTCAGATCGGGAGGGAATCACAATGTTTTTAGCCGCAATAATGATTTATCTTCTAGCACTGCTTGCAATAGGCGCGTGGTTTTCCAGACGCGTCAAAGACTCAAAGAGCTTCCTCGTAGCCGACCGCGCGCTGCCATGGTATGTGAGCACCGGCACGATAGTGGCCACATTTATGGGCGCGGGTTCGCTCATAGGCGCCGCGGGCCTCGCCTACAAGGTGGGCATTTCGGCTATGTGGATGGACATAGGCGGGATACTCGCCATTGTAGCACTCGCCTTTATAGCTGGACGCATCAGGCGCTTTGAGGGCCTCACGACGCCGGAGATACTCGGCGTCCGCTTCAACGGAACGACGCGCCTCATAGCCGCTCTTATAATCATCGCGGCTGAGACGGCCATCGTAGGCTACCAAATTCGCGCCGGCGCCTACGTGCTGAACCTCATAGCCGGAGTGCCGACCGGCACAGGCATGTTCATCACCGCCGCATTTATCATCGGCTACACAATGTTTGCGGGAATGCTTTCCGTAGCCTACACAGACCTTATTCAAGGAATCACCATCATCGTGGCTCTGCTCGTCGGGCTTCCGTTCGTCATTGACGCGGCCGGCGGCATCTCCGGCATCGTGGCCGCTCTGCCTCCCGAAAAGCTGAGCTTCCTCGGCAGCTCCTTCAAAGATGCGATGAAGGTGCTATTCCCCACCTTCTGCCTAGTTTTCGTAATGCAGCCCATCTGGCAGCGCATCTTCTCCTGCCGTGACGAGGCGAGCTGCAAAAAGGCGGTATTCGCAAGCGTGCCCGCGCTCATATTCCTCGTCTCAGTGCTTGCCTTCACCGCCACCATCGGTGCGATCGTCCTTCCGAACCTTGAAGACGGCGGCACCGTCATCATTGCGCTCGGCACGCACGCAATGCCCACCGCGGTTGGGGTGCTGCTCCTCTGCGCCGCAGTTGCAATCATCGTGTCTACGGGAGACTCAATGCTGCTTTCCGCCGCCTCAAATATCATAAACGACATCTACCTCCAGCATATAAACCCGAATGCCGACGAAAAGAGGATAGTCCTCTACACGCGCCTCGTAGTGCTGACGCTTGGAATAATCGCGCTCGTCCAGATACAGTTCTTTCCGTCGATACTGGCGATGGTCATCTACGCCTACACGATGGAGGGCGGACTTGCGCCCGCGCTGCTTGCCGCCTTCTACTGGAAAAGGGCTACCGCGGCGGGCGGCCTCGTCTGCGTGCTGGCAGCCGGAGTGACGACTGTCGCGTGGGAATTTATGGGTATGCCGTTTGGCATAGCCACCTCATTTATAACGATAATCGTCTCTACGGCACTTCTTATTATCGTCAGCTACATGACGCCGCCGCCAAACGACAACCAGCTTGCGAACTTCAAGTAACAGACGCTTTGGCGACAAAATCACTACTTACGATATGAAAAACGACAGAAAAAAGAGGTAGTCATCATGGGCGAGAAAATAACAGAGATAAGACATTACGTAACAGCGGCCGGAAGCGAGATAACGATTCCAGTCGCGACCGTGGCCGGAAACCACGAAGGGCCGACGCTCGTCGTAACAGCCGGCATCCACGGCTGCGAATATCCCGGCATCGTATCGGCGATAAAGCTCTTCAAAGAACTGTCGCCAGACGACCTACACGGCACTGTGAAGATAATCCCGGTGTGCAGCATGGCGGCGTTTGAGGCAAGAAGCATGTTTGTAGCGCCGGAGGACAAAGTAAACCTGAACCGCGTCTTCCCCGGCGACGCAGAGGGCGGCTACAGCGAGGCGCTCGCCGCGCACATCTTCGACGAGATAAAGGGCGCCGACTACCACGTGGACCTGCACGGCGGCGACATGGTGGAGATGCTTGAACCGTTCTCCATCTGCCACGACGGCCCCACAGAGGCAATCCGGGCGCTCTCGTTCGACATCGCTCGCGCCTACGGGCTGCCGAACGTCGTCTTCTCCAAGACCGCGGGACACTGGCCCGACAGCGGCACCACCTACGCCAACGTCTGCGAAAAGCTCGGCATTCCATCCGCCATAGTCGAAGTTGGCGGCATGGGCGTCCTTGACGACGAAAGCGTCGAAAAACATCTCTTTGGCCTGAAAAACGTGCTGCGTCGTTTCGGGCTGCTCGCAGGCGGCGCTGACGCCGTGGCGGAGCCTTCCGTCTATGACGACATGGTGTGGCTCTACACGCAAAACAAAGGCCTCTACTACAGGCTCGTAACGGTCGGCGACGTCGTGCAAAAGGGCCAGACGATGGGCAGCGTCGAAGACATCTTCGGCCGCCATCTGGAAGAAGTGACCTCGCCGGCCGACGGCAAAGTGCTATTTTTGACCGGCAACCCCTCAATGCCCGAACACGGCCTGATAGCGGGAATAGGAATAGCGAAATAGCGCCGTATAATCACGAGAGATAAACGACGAGGCCCCGCGGCGTCTTTTGGACGGATGCGGGGCCTCGTGTTTGCTGTGCGAAAAATGATATAGGCACAAGCCCCGTATTTTCTGCGCAGCGAAATGATATAATAAAACAATATAATTTAGAATAAGGCGACAAAAAGAGGGGATGCTGAAATGGTTTTTCAGCCTAAAGTCGAAATTCTGCCTGCGGCGCAAAGGGAACTTTGGCCTTTGTTATCTGAGGTGCCTCAAGATTTTGTGCTTTATGGAGGCACGGCCGTTGCCTTGTGGTTCGGACACCGGACATCGGTAGACTTTGACTTTTTCTCAACAACAAAGGATCTTTTCGTCTCCAAAACAACAGACAAATTGAGCTTTGTTAAAAAATTCAAGGTCG
>JAVVPF010000045.1 GCA_036655895.1 Cloacibacillus sp.
ATGAAAACGAAGGTGGACGATACTTCAAGCGGCGTCCCGAAGATGCCCTCCGTTCCGAGGTACATGTGGTTGACTATGCGGGAAACGGTGAAGCCGCGGTGCGCCAGCATCTGCGGCATATATCGCCCAAAGTAGCAGTAAAGAAGAGCAACGACGGCAAGGCATGGAAGCACCGGGTTGGATATCCTGCGCGTAGCCTCAAGCAGAGAGGCTATCAGCAAAAAGCCCATGACAAGGTCCGTCTGAGTTGGAAGCCCGGCCCTCGTAACGAGGTCGTTGAAAAATACGACAAGATACATGGCGCTTGCGACGCCTACCGCGGCAAGGATAAAGTCGTATATCGGTATGCCGTTGGTTTTGGACTGTTTTGAACTGGCTGGGTAGAGCAGGAAGACAAGCGCAAGCGTAAAAGCAAGATGGACGGCTCCCTGCTTCTGCGCCAGAAGCAGCCCGAAGCCGGAGGTGTAGAAATGGAAGCATGACATGCCAAAAGCGAGAAGCGCTACAAGTTTGCCCTGCCAACCGCTCAGAATCCTAAAACGCGATTCTGTGTCATATTTGCGCATGAGATCATCAATATCGATTTTCTCCGTCTTCGCAATGTTATCCAACATTTTTGATCCAGTTTCACTCATGTAAAACCCTCCTCGTGGAGTAAATTTTCAACACATGAACAGCCAGGCAGGTAGTAAAAATTCTAAAAACACCGTTACGCCCGCATTGCCTCTTCCGTCATAGCGACTGACTTTGACGCGCCTATCCTGTCGGCGGAGGCGGCGATGAGTTCCATTGCAAAAACCGCATCGCGTATACCTCCTGAGGCCTTTATCCGCATATCCGGCCCCACGGCGGCGCGCATGAGGGTTATATCGGAGAGCGCGGCGCCGCCTGAGGAAAATCCAGTCGAGGTCTTCACAAACGCGGCTCCCGCCGCCTTTGCAGCTTTGCAGGCGCGTATCTTCTCGCCGTCAGAAAGAAGGCAGGTCTCGATTATTACTTTGACGGTACAGGCGGGAACGGCGCGCACGACGGAGGCTATATCCTCCGTGACGCCGTCGTCGTCCCCGTCTTTAAGCAGCCCGATGTTTATGACCATATCGATCTCCGAGGCTCCGTGCTCCGCGGCCCATACGGCCTCCGCGGCCTTGGCCGCGCTTGAGGCCGCTCCAAGCGGAAAACCGGCAACACAGCAAACGGCGGTATTCGAGCCGCGAAGCAGCGACGCGGCAAGCGGCACTCGGGATGAGTTCACGCAGACGGAGGCAAATCCATAGGAGAGCGCCTCCTGACAAAGCTTTTCAATATCCTGCGCCGAAGCATCCGGCCTCAGATTGGTATGATCAATATACGGGGCTAAATTCATTCTTTCTTTCTCTCTCTTTCTCTGAGTCGTACTGCGCCACCCGTTGTTTAAGCACCTCGTCGAAAATTGTGAGCCCAGGCACAGAACTTGATTTAGGATACCTGTGCGTCAGCTTGTAATAGACAAGGCTCGGCGGCGGGTCTGACAGCTTTTGAAAAATAGCCTGCGGCAGTTCTCGTCCAAACTGCTCTTTCGCAGATTCGGGGATTATACACCACTGCCCGGGAAGTTTCATCAGCATTACCGCAAGGCTCAGAGAATCCAGTTTCACCTTGAAAAATTTCATCGGATCCCATATATGGTCGTGCCACAGCCGGAAGCCGCTGCTCCATTCGATATAGAAGGCCATCTCCTGATTCAGCTCAGACGGACGTATCACCTCGCCCGGCGTTTCTCCCGGATACGGGATGCGGGCCGCAAGGAATCCCTCTTTATAAAACGGCTCTATCTGCACATAGCGCGTGCTTTCCTCATGTATAGTAATAGCTACGTCCAGCGCGCGGCTTTCTACGCTCTGATACATCTGGTCCGACGGATCCGTAGTTATGCGCAGGTAGACGGGCGGTTCATGCTCCAGCAGGAGACCGAAAATCTCCGGCAGAAGACGGCAGTTGACGCTTTCAGAACCGCCTATGGTGAGAGAGTATGCAGAGCCTGGATTTCGCGCGTTGCCGATCTCACGGCTCACCTCCTGCCACTTTAAAGCAAGCGGGAGAAAACTCTCGCCGGCCGGGGTCATGCGTATAGACTTCATGCCCTTCTGTCGGTCCACAAGAATCATTCCCATTTCGCTTTCAAGCTCGCTCAGGTTATAGCTTATGGTGGACTGGGTCACATTGAGCAGCTCCGCGGCCTTCCCAAGCGTCCTGGACATAGCGACGGCAAGGAAGGTTTCAATTCCTTTTTCATGCATTCTCGTCACCTCCCTTTACTATTAATTTTTTATTGAATCGATCAGCTGCCAAGAAGCGTAAGCATCGCTCCAGCCGCCACCGCCGTACCAATGACGCCGGCGACGTTTGGTCCCATCGCGTGCATAAGCACATACTGGCCGGGGAACTCCTGCGAGATGACCTTCTGGCAGACGCGCGCGGCCATCGGAACAGCCGAGACTCCCGCGGCGCCTATAACAGGGTTGATCTTTCCGCCGGACATTGTCTTCATCACCTGGCCGAAGATAACACCGCCCGCCGTGCTGAATATGAAGGCGACAAGGCCGAGGCAGATGATTTTTATCGTGGCCATCGTAAGGAACGTTCCGGCGTTCATCGTAGCGCCCACAGAAATGCCGAGGAAGATGGTAGTCGCGTTCAGCACTTCATTCTGCGCAGCCTGTGAAAGCCTTTCCGTGCAGCCGCATTCGCGCATCAGATTTCCGAACATGAGCATACCGATGAGCGGAACCGCCGCGGGAAGCACAAGACCGCAGGATATCGTTGAGATGATCGGGAAGAGTATACGCTCTGTGCGTGAGACCGGCCTAAGCTGTTCCATCTTTATGCTGCGGTCTTTTTTCGTCGTAAAGAGCTTGATGACCGGAGGCTGGATAAGCGGCACAAGCGACATATAGCTGTAGGCTGCCACCGCGACCGCGGGAAGTATCTGCGGCGCGAGCTTCGCGCAGAGATAAATGGCCGTAGGCCCGTCAGCTCCGCCGATTATGCCGATGCCGGCAGCCTCCTGGATGGAGAAGCCCATGAACATCGCGCCGATGACCGCGACAAAAACGCCAAGCTGCGCCGCGGCGCCGAGCAGAAAAGTCACAGGGTTGGCAAGCAGCGGGCCGAAGTCCGTAAGCGCGCCAATGCCCATGAAGATTATTATGGGGTAAAGTTCATGATTGATGCCGAACATTACATAGTAAAGAAAGCCGCCCTCGTCAATGATCCCGGAAAGAGGAAGGTTGACAAGAAGGCATCCAAAAGCTATTGGCATCAAAAGCAGCGGCTCGAAATCCTTTGCTATTGCCAGATAGAGCAAAATGAAAGAAATCAAGAGCATAAGAAGATTGCCCCATGTAAGCGCTATGAACCCAGACTGTTCCACTACGCCCTTTAGGGCGGTAAGGTAAAGTTCCATGCTATTTGGCCTCCGAAGATTTGCCGCTAGTCAAAGCGAGCACTTTGTTAGTTGCTATCATTACCAACATAAGTCCAATGATGACCAGAAAAACGATGCTGAAGGAGATCATGGACATGATGAGCGCGCCCATCGGGCCGACGAAAAAAGAGCTGAGTGAAGCTGAAACAGGCATAAAGAATCCTCCCTGAAGACAACCAAAAGTACGACGCAGCGCGTCGCTAATAATTACCGTGTGAACAGCACTATCAGTATAAAATTTTAATTTGTGGGTATTTCCGGCTGGATGTTATTCTCGTTTTTGAACGGTTTTGGGATCGTCGATGCCGCACAGAACGGCGCCGACCATTGAAGGAGCAACTTCCTGTGAAAGTACTATATTCAGATGGCGAACTGTGGATGCCGCAGCGGCGGGCATTGGCGCGCCGCCGGCGAAGATAAGTTCACGCAGCCTGATACTCTTTTCAACAGAAAACGGCAGAGAGTCCGAAGGTATGGATATCGTGCCAAAGGGAGCGGGACCGTCAGCCCCAAGCAGGGCCTCCGTCTGTACCAGCGCCTCTGCCATAGCCGACGCGGGAGAGATGTTGCCAGTGAACGGAACAAGCATCATTACGACTATTATCAGCGCCGTAAGTATACGATTGTTGTTTTTAACCGCGTTAAAAACTCTATTCACCGAACTCTCCTCCTTTAAGCATAATACCTAATAAAGGTGCTCTACCAGTTAGATATTAAATACCTTTTTGCCAAATAATTCAACTAGGCCGTATTGCCTAAATATCTAACCCATGAATTTTTTCATAAAATAGGTACAGACGCCGACAACAACAATTATGGCAACAATGCCCATCGTGCCTACTTCATTGAGTATACCCGCCGCCGCATAGGCGGGAGCCGCAGCCCCGACCAGCCCCGCGCAGAGGGCAAAGAGTGGAATTCTGTTATTTTTCAAGGAAAAACAGCCGCCTTTCAAAGCACACAAAAATTATCCTATCAGACCAAGCGCCCTGATAAGTGCTGTTCACCTTTTCTTATATCATAAAACTACAGGAAGTCAATATTAAAGCCCCTGATCTATCGAAAAAAAGACTAGGTGGGAAATAGGGAGGGAAATTTATCGGGGATGTGGATATAGCCACACCGCACGAGATAAACGTTAATATAAAATGCCATACTTATGTTCCGACTTCATTACTGATTCTATCCACGGGAAAGTAACGATAAACCTAGCGCGCGTATACTCCTTCAAAAAACAAGGATAATAGATTATAATAACGACCGTCACAACAATGGCAAAGTTATGTTAGTCAAGTCAGGCGGTTACATTATCTTGGTAAACCCATAGGAGTTAATTCAATGAGCAACTTTTTTTTGCTTTTAGGATCAATAAAGCCCAATGTTATCAAAGCGATACATGACAACACTTTCCGTTTTCAGCTGGCGCAGATATTGTATATTTGCTCTATATCTTTTGGGTGGTATATAGAAGACGGATATAGGCGCGCTTTATTCCTTCTGGCGCTTCTTTTAACGTCAAAAAATTTAAGAAAGACCAAAGTTCTGTCTAATTCCAAAGGCTTGACAAAACTAGCGGTCTATTTGCTTGTAGGTTTTGCTGTGTGGATAACCACCATCCCGCTTCTCTTTGGAATATCCTCCGTTACATCAAGACTACAGTCTTTAGCAAGACCACTAGAAGTGTGCTTATATGTCTATGGTATTTTTATTTTTGCAAGGGATAAAAATTTTATAAAATATTTTAGCGCAATTTCATTAGTTAGCGCCGCTATATTCATTCTGCTTGTTTTTATTCAGCGTTCGCTGGTTTCCTTTGTTCCGATGTATGACGGATGGGCTTTACGCACACACGCAGCAGTAGGAGGCTTGACAGTGTGCATGATAGTTCCGTGGTTTCTATATAATATTTGCGCTTCCAACGTTTCTAATTGTAAAAGATGCATAAACGTAGTGTTACTGGCAATCGCCTCTCTTACAATAGTTTCCACCTATTATTTAACAGTATGGCTTGCGTTCTGCACTCAGATAATAAGCGCCATTATCTTGTGTGTTGTCTTTTTCAAAAATAAACACTTGCTGCTTATCTTATCTATATTAGTGATAGGGGCCGGCGCTGGCTTTGGCTATCTCTACACAAGGATCCCAGAGGTCAAAACAAATGTCCAACAACTTTTGATGATAGATAAAAACCTTAATGATTTTACCAACAATAGAGTGGAAATATGGAAAGAGGCTGCTAATTTAATAAAAGTCCGTAAAACGTTTGGATATGGTTGGGTAAGCTATAATGATTTTGCTTCCATCAAAAAAAACCATCCCCATTCAAGTTATTTAGAGGCCGCCTTTATAACGGGGATTCCAGGACTCATGCTGTATGTTCTCACTCTTGGAACAATTTTTGTTTTGAGCATTAAAAATTTATTTACAAAAAGAGGTCCCGCAATGTTTTCTTATGTCATAATTTTAATGCTCGTGGCGTATGGCGTCGGCAGTTTTGGAGAGGCGTATTTCTTCATCAGAAGGGAATTTCTTATTCCGTTCTGGACAACCATAAGCATGGTCATTGCTCCAATATTCAACGACACTCAATATAAGGCGTGATGATATGATAATGATCCCGCTAGACGACGGCCCCTTATTGACAATAGTCATCCCCGCCTATAACGTTGAGGCATATATTGAACAATGCGTCACATCGTTAACGGCAAATATTTCTTCCGAGCACGCCCCGCTTATAGAAGTCATCGTAGTGAATGATGGCTCAACGGATCGGACTCAGCCGATACTGAATCTATTACGGCAACGTTACGACATAACTCTAATTGATTCACCCAATCGTGGCGTTGGCGCGGCCAGAAATCTTGGATTGAAAGAGGCCTCCGGTAGATACATCTACTTCGTAGATAGCGATGATTATGTAATAGCGGGTGCTCTAGACCAAATCATTGTTGAATTATTACAGTCCCCCAATATTGATATTTGGGAGATCGAAAATATTGAAATAGATTTAGACGGTAAATTCTTATACGATTGTAATGAAAATTTTTGCCCGCAGGATGGCCATGGGGAGTCCGTCTACGCAGCCTGGGAAGAGAAGGGCATCTTTAGGCACCTGACGTGGACAAAGATCGTAGCGAGACAGATGCTTATACAAAATAACCTCTTTTTTTATGAGGGGATTGTACATGAAGATGAGGAATGGACGGCGAAAATATTTGGCTATGCCCAATCGGTACGATTCATTCCATTAAAATTATATGCGTATAGAAATAGAAACGGCTCAATTATGCATACTATTACATTTAAAAACGTATCAGATCTATTAAAAATATTTGATTCTTTAAATCTTTTCATACAAACAGGCTCGTTCATTCCAGAGTATAGGAATGCGGTAAAAAAACACATGTATGAAATCTATATGGGCATTGCAAGCAGCATCAATAGCTGGGACAACGCAGAAAGAACCTTTTTACACAAAGAATTGACTGACCGTTTTTGGATCATGGATTACGCAGGCAGCTTTAAACATAGCAAATTTTACAAATATGCGATAAAAACGCTGGGACTGCCTCTTTTCATAAAATTAAAAAATCTTAATCATTAATTCATTAGTGATATATTAGGGCGTTTTTTTTCTGTAATGACTGTAATACGTTCCTGGCGCAAGCAATAGAAAGAGTCCTTTAAAAAAATATTCCGGCTTATAAGTTATGACGTTCCAACTTTTTAAAAACGTCGCGGCTCTGGTTTCGCTTAATATTTTCTGAAAGCCTTCTCTGTCGTCCCGCATAGCGCTATATGAGAGAAGCCGAAATAGAGCTTCCGGCAGAAGCATTTGTTCGACCACGTCAATCAGAGATTTTTCCCTTGCATGCTCTTTAATATAATCGCACAACCTCGCCTGAGCGTTGGCATTCGCTCCATATCGCTCCACTCTGATATCTCTGTCAGATTTTTTAGATCCCATTCTTGGATGCTTGATATAAATGTAGGGATTCGTGTCAGTCGATTCGATAGTTTCCGCTCTTACAAGAGCTTTTAAGAAAAATTCTCCGTCTTCTCCGGCAACGCATCCTTCATAGTTTCTAACATTACAGCGGTTTATAAGTTCCGTTTTATATAAGGTGGCAAGCGATGGCTCAAAATAATTCTTTATCCTGGCTGTAGCTGCTTTTTGTGCCGATATCCGCCCTGCTCTGCTGATATATTTTACAGGAAACAGCATAGTTTCTTTTGTATCTGAAAGGTAGACACGGTGACCGCATACTGTGATATCGGCTGGGGCTCCGTGCTTGGTGCAGGCAGCATATAAGGAAGTGAGCATATTGTTATCACAAAGGTCGTCCCCGTCAAAGAAAAGAAAAAACTCTCCGGACACGGCGTCTATTCCGGTGTTTCTGGCCACGGCAACCCCCTTGTTGCGTTCGTGGCGTATCAGCTTGTAAGGAACGCCGGAATTTACCAACACGGATTCAGCCTCCGTCAAGGTATCGTCTGTTGAGCAGTCGTCTACTAATATTATCTGTTTATTAGGATAATCCTGTTCTATGATGGAGACAACGGAGGCACGGATAAGCCCTTCGAGATTATACGCTGGAATGATGATGCTGATTTCTGGCTTCATGGCTTCCTCCACATGACGATATTTATGTTATTATAACAAATACAACACGGAAGCGTCTTGTTAAAATGTAGTGAATTTACGCTTATATCATAATTATGGGAGTAGTTATTATGCTTAAAGATGATTATATCCATATTGCTCTTGCTTTCTGCGACCCAAAGGGAACTTACGCAAGACACGCGGCGGTCGTTATGGCCTCTATGTTTGAGAATACGCAAGCTCCGCTTTGCGTGCATATTATCCACGACGACACGCTGAGCGCCTTCAACCGTGAAAAGTTTGAGGCTACAGCTGAAGCCTACGGGCAAACGCTGGATTTCGTCAACGTTGAAAGTCTTTTGGAGAAAACCGCGATAGACGTAAGCAAGCTTACGATCGACGGCGCGCGTGGCACGCTCTTTCGGCTGCTGATCCCTGACCTTATTGACGCGGAGAAACTGCTCTATCTTGACTGCGACCTGATCATAGATCTTGACATAGCTGATTTTTGGAACGCGCCCATTGACGGACATGCGCTTGGCGCGGTACGCGACGTATGGTCGCTGGACTATCTGCGAGGAGAGCCGGTGCCGTGGCGTTATGCGACGGCGTGGGGACTTATGGGGATCGAAAAGGATTCTTACTTCAACGCGGGCGTGCTTGTCATGGATCTTAAAAAAATACGCGAAGAACATTCGTTCCTGCAAGAGGTCGAGGTCTTTTACAGCCGTTATAAAAAATGCATCACGCTTGCCGACCAGGACTGTCTCAATCATATTTTCGCAGGAGATGTCGCCTATCTGGATCATAGATTCAACAGGATAGATTTGGACAGCTACACGAAGGACGGCGAACGCTCCATCTGGCATATGGCCGGCGGAGCAAAACCCTGGACGCTCTGCTCTACCGGCGGTGTAGATGAACTTTACTGGCATTACCTCACGAAGACGGCCTACTGCAGAAACAGCGACGAGCTTATATCGCAGATGGTTGGAAGCCTTTGCGCCTCTTCATTCATGCACCGACACTCGTCCCACTGCATCAAGAGGCTCAAACGTCAGCTTGCGGACAATATTTTCAGGAGCCATATCTGGACCATACCTCACATGTATGTGATGAAGCTTAAGTTCGCCTTAGGCATAGAAAGGCCGCATAAACGATGAACATAGTCGAGATACTGCCTGAGCTTGACATAGGCGGCGTAGAGCGGCACGTTATTGACTTGACGGCGGAACTTGCGCGACGCGGCCATAAAATAACGGTGGTCTCCGCTGGCGGCAAGATGCAGCGGCAGCTTTCGCCGGAGGTTGCGCACAGAGAGCTTCCCGTACACAAAAAAAATCCGCTGACAGGATATATATGCGCACGAAAAATCAGCGCGTGGGCAAAGGCCGACGGCTGGCAGCTTATACACGCGCATTCGCGAGTACCGGCATGGATAGCCTCATGGGCCGCAAAAATGGCGGATCTGCCTTATGTTGTGACGGCACATGTCGATTTCGGCAACAAGAGTCCGTGGATATATGCGCCTTACCGCAAGGCGGCAAAGACTATCTGCGTCAGCGCGGCTGTCAGGGAGGCCATGAAAACCTGCTTTTTCGATAACACACAGGTCGTCTTAAACGGCCTTGACGAGCCATCGGAGAAATGGCACTATGCGCAGCACAGAGACGCTCCAGTAAAATTTTTATTCGTGGGGCGCCTTTCCCCCGTCAAAGGGCTTCAGGACGCGCTCAGAGCGATGCCCTTGGAATACGAATGGTCGCTTGACGTGCTGGGCGACGGCCCAATGAAAGAAGAGCTGGAAAAATTATCCGCGGAACTTGGCCTCTCAAAGCGTGTCACTTTTCATGGGTACTCGGAAAAGGCGGACGCCTATATGGCCTCTTCGTCATGCCTGCTCTTTCCATCCTACACAGAGGGGATGCCTCTTACTCTAGCGCGCGCAGTCCAGATAGGCATACCGGTGCTCGCAGCAGACATAGGCCCCGTCTCCGAGATGCTGCACGGTCATGATGGGCTGCTTCTCCCCGGAGATATCCCCTCATGGAGCGCCGCTATCACAGAATTTATAAAGACTTCGCAGCCTCCTTGCAGCTTTCCAAAAGAATCCGTGCCTACGCTTTCAGCAATGACAGACGCTGTAGAAGATATATACAGGCAGCTGGTAAAAGAGCCGTTCCAATGAAAGTGCTGCATTACGTAAATGAAAACAACCTCACCTGGGCCCGCAGCTGGCTTGACCTGCTTCTTGAACTTGGCGGGCTTGGGGTAGAGAACCACGTCGTCTGCAAGCCGGGCGCAACGCTTGGCACAATGCTTGACGAGGCCGGACTGCCCCACACTGAGGTGGAGGTGAGGTTTGCCGCTCTTCCGGCGCTTGCCTTCTCCTTCGCAAAAACGCTGGATAAAATACAGCCGGACATCATCCACACGCGTCTTTCATCAGCAGCCGCGATTGGCGGCTGGCATGGTAAAAAACGCGGGATTCCCGTAATTTCGACGCTGGATAAATTTGCGAAGCTAAAGTATTACACAAACGCAGATCTTCTGGTCGCCTGCTCAGCCGCGGTACAAAATGATATTATTGAGAAGGGTTTGCCAGCAGAAAAAACCACGGTCGTCCATAACGCCGTCAACTGCGGCTTTTACGAACCCAACGCGTCAGTGCGCGCGGCAAAAAGAGCTGAACTTGGCATAGACTCAAAAACTCTTGTTTTTATAGCCGCAGGACGATTTGACGACGGCAAGGGCTTTCCTCTGTTGGTAGAGGCCCATAAGAAAATAATGGAAAAGTGCGGGGCGAAGACACGGCTCATACTGGCCGGAGACGGCCCTATGAAAGCGGCCCTCATGCAAAGGATACAAGAACTGGGCATCGAAGATTCGGTGACGCTGCCTGGATTCGTTCCCGACATAAGGCCCTGGCTGTGGGCCTCTGACATATTTGTCTTCCCCTCCGACAAACCTGACGCCTTCGGCCTTTCGCTGCTTGAGGCGATGGCCGCTGGACTTGCGCCGATCGCCTCCGACTGCGGCGGCCCACGCGAAATAATAGAGAACGGAAAAAGCGGCGTGCTCATACCATGTGGAGACAGAAACGCCGCCTGCGAGGCCGTCTCCGATTTTTTACTGCACACTGAAAAGATCGGCATTATTGGACGGGCGGCAAAAATAAGAGCCGCCTCCTTTAACGTACGGACGGCCGCGAAAAACATACTCAAAGAATATGAGAGAATTTTTAAAGCAGGAGGCGCGCAGCTTCATGAATAAAATAAGAAGAGAATTGACGCGCGCCGGGATGAAGTTCGCTCTTAATTACCCTCGCGTCGTACCGGATAAAATAGCAAAGGCTATCTTTCGCAGCTGGAATAGCTGTCAGCGAGACTTTGCAGCCGCCGCTTTCGCAACAAACGACGCGCGGCCGGCCCCCCTGCCTCCGCTGAAATTATTGGATCTTTCGTGTACCTCTGGTTTTGGAGAAAACGTCCATCCTGACGTGTTGTACGTTCCGGAAGGTTTCGGCCCGGGGAAATGGACCTATCTGATGACATGCACGCCGCTTCCTCAGGGAGTGGAATACTTTGAAAACCCCGAGTTTTTAGTGAGCATGGACGGAATAGACTGGAAGGTGCCAGAAGGCGGTCTTTCTCCTCTTATATCTCCTCCCGACGACTGGATAGGCTACAATTCCGACCCAATCCTCCTACTTGAAAATGGTGAGTTAAATCTCTTCTACAGGGAATGCCGTCTTGATTCTCAGGGCGCTGTCATAAGTTTAAATAGACTCAAAACCCACAATGGCCTCATCTGGTCTAAAAAACAGACGGTCCTTTCTTTTCGGCGCAATGTGAAAGATGTCTCTATTTTAATGTCGCCCTCTATTGTAAATATAAATTCTGAGTACTATTTATGGTATGTTTGGGCAGATAGCGGAAAACCATTAAACATCTACAGATACCGCAGCAAAGATTTGAACAGCTGGAGCTGTTACGAATGCGTTGAGCTTTCGGGACTTCCTAAAAATGAAGCTCCTTGGCATCTTGACATAAGCTGCCTCAGAGATAACGCACTCCTTATGGCTTTATGTTCTATCCCCGACGGCCAAATTCTAAATAAGCGCATAGTATTTCTCAGCAGTGTTGACAATGGCCTAAAATGGACCTATCATCCGGAGGTCTTGAATAATGGCGCTTATAATTTTGGCGCTAACAGCCTATATCGCGCAGCGCTTGTGTTGAATAGTCCGGACATGCTGCTTTATTATTCAGGACAAGACATGGAAAACCATTGGAGTATGAGCGTTATACCACTCAACA
>JAVVPF010000046.1 GCA_036655895.1 Cloacibacillus sp.
CATCACCGCCGAAGGATACCACGGTATCGTAAGCGTCTTGTAGGTCCAGCGGCCTCCGTCGTCCATGACGCCGGCGCGCACCGAAAGGTCGAGCATCGATGGCGCGCTCCAGCTTACGCCGGAAAGCGCAGTTTTTGCTGCGCCCGCACCGTTTAGCGTGCCAGAGGCGAGAAAAGAGTTCTCTGGGACGAACTTCTTTTCTTCGTCACGGAACGAGAAACTTTTCCAATTTTTATGAGCAAAGGTGCGGTCTATCGTGCGCAGCTCCGTCTCCCAGCGCATACCGGCTGCGGGGTTGCCAAAGGTGTAGCGCGCGGATACGGATATCTGCGCCCTGCCGTTGCCCGTGAGCGCCGCGGGTTTGGCCGCCGTCTCAACAAAAAGCCTGGGCGCGGCGAATTCTTCAATGTAAATGTCTTTGTATCCTATCGGCGAATCGTCGCCCGGCACGCAGAGCGCGACGTGCCACGGGCCGGTGGGGGCGTCTGCTGGGATATTCACCGAGGCGGCGAAGCTTCCCTCCTGCGAGAGCTTCGCGCTGTGGCTTTTCCACAGTTTGCCGCTTGGAGAATAGACCTTCATCGTGAGCGGGAAGGGGGCCGGAGCTTTGCCGTCTTTGCCGCGCACGACGGCGAAGAGAGGAACGCTCTCACCGGGCCGGAAGATGTCGCGCGGCGCGTAGCAGAAGGCGGAATAGCCGCGCAGCCAAGGCATGCCGGAGGTGTCGAAGTCGTCATTGCCGTTGTA
The DNA here is from genome assembly GCA_036655895.1 of Cloacibacillus sp. Taxonomy (NCBI): domain Bacteria; kingdom Thermotogati; phylum Synergistota; class Synergistia; order Synergistales; family Synergistaceae; genus Cloacibacillus; species Cloacibacillus sp. The sequence continues at coordinate 748 of JAVVPF010000046.1, forward strand.
AAGCCCGTTTTCCAACCGCACGTAGGAGACGTCTTTGTCCTTTTCGGCAAGCGCTATGACGGGCGCGCCCTTCTCCGCGGCATCTTTTAGCGTGATGTTCGCCATGCCGTTTTTATCCGTTCGCCCCTCGCCCACTATCTGATTAGACCATGACCACAGCGTCACCTTCGTTCCCGGGACGGCCTTTGCGGAGGAGACAGAAAGCACCCGCGCAAGCGCACTGTCCGCGCCGGCCTTTACCGTGAGGCCGAGGTCAGTGATGTTCACCGTCTGGCGCGCCTCGCTCCATTCATTTCCGCGTCCCTGAGCGACAATGAGAAATACGCCCTTTTTGCCGCCAAGCAGCGGTTTAAGGTCGAGCGCGCGGCGCGCCGTTTCATTGGGAGCGGCGCGGACGATGTAGTCCTTGTTTGCGATAAGGCGCGAAAGATCGGTGGGATAGCCGCCCCATTCATTGCGCATCGCATACGCGATGTTATTGTCGTAGAGCTGCCAGATTATTATATTCAGCTTGTCGTAATTTACGGCTTCAAGCGCCACTCGCAGAGAATCCGCTGGAGAAATGACGCGGCCGGGACGCGCGAATCGCACCGACGGAGCGATGTCGGGGAAGATAAAGGCGCGGCTCCATTCCTTTGCGAGGGTTTTTCCAGCGGCTGACGGCAGCCCTTTTTTTATAGTCACCTTCACCCTGTCCTGAGGCTTAAAAGCGCCGGCTATTGCAAATCCGCCGTCGACCGGCTCCACCGTGAAGGCCGAAGCGGGCGATATCTCGATGAACGAGGCGGCCTTTGAAAGCTCAACGGGCGCGGTCGTATCAATAATAATGCGGCCGCCGTCCATTCCAGATTCGGCGGAGCTGTCGCGCAGTTCCATAACAAGAGAACGGGCCAGCTTCACGCGCGCCTCCTTTTCGAGGCCGAGCGGCCCAGCCTCCGAGGGAAGCCCCGCCGCTATGCGCAGCTCCGTCTGCTTATTGGCAAGCGCTTCAAGCGTCAGGCTGATTTTTTTCGACGCAGGGCCTTGATTTATTGAGAAATTGAGCGGCTGGCCGCCTCCGTCGCGCACCTCTGCGTACCCGCGCAGACGCGCCGGCGAAACTGGAAGAGAAAATTCAAGCTCAAAGACGGTCCTGCCGCTCTGCGGGTCGAAATCCGTCTGCTTCGCACCGCGAAAGGCAAGCGCTGGAGTGCTGAAGGTGAATATTTGCGTGCCAAAGAGAGCCTCGCCCTCCCTATCGCGCAGCTCCGCGCGCGCAGAGGCGGTGTATCTCGTAGCGGGCGACAGCCGGCCGCCGCTTGGCGTAAAGACGAAGGTCGAAGCGTCCTCCCATCTGCCGGAGCCGGAGACCGCAGGGCTGAATACAAAAGGAAAAGCGGACGGCGCAAGCGCCGCGCCCACTGCGTCGTCCGAGACGGCGGCGTGGTTAAAAAGTACCTTTATCTCAGCCGCCCCCGTCACCACGCCCTGCGGTGAAAACGAACGCACAAGAAAATCCCGCTCCCTGCTTCCAAGCACAGGCGCTACAAAAACAGCAAGCGTCACCGCCGCGGCACAGGCCGCCGCGATACAGACCGAACGAAATTTGAGATACTTTTTATAGTCCATGCCCAAACCCTCCGTACAGATTTTATTTTATATATACAGCTTTACTTTATCATAAAATCATAGGGATATTATGGGGACTCTGTGCGTAAAATATGGTTTTCAAAAACGCGCGGCGCACAGCCGTAGATTGACAGCGCGAAGCCTTTCTCCTATGCTCTGTCGCGGAACCGTATCATGGATATGGTATTTTAAATGTCTGGGGGGATGATTCATGACGGCTCAGCTCGCATACCTTGGAATAGTTTTTTTCGTCATCGTCTTGCTGTTGGCCCTTCGCCGCCCCCTCTATCAGGCCATACTGGGCGGCCTTGCCGTCACGGTATTTCTCTACCATATCACGCCCGCCGCTATCATTTTGCGCACGATGAATGTATTTACGAACTGGGACCTCTTCTCAGTGCTCGTTTCGCTCTACCTGATAACATTCCTGCAAAGGATGCTTGAAGCGCGCGGACAAATCAAGCTTGCACAGCAGGACTTAAACGGGATATTTCACAACCGCCGCGTCAACGCCGCCGGCGCGCCGCTCTTCATAGGGCTGCTGCCATCCGCCGCGGCTATGATACTGTGCGGCGACATCGTCAAAGATTCTACGCAGGGGTATCTTGACCGTAAAGAGCAGGCCTTTGTAGCGAGCTGGTTCCGGCATATCCCGGAAAGCACGCTCCCCACCTACTCCGGCGTGCTCTTGATGTCGACGCTCTCCGGCGTGCCGCTGCCTAAATTCATGCTCGGCATGATAGTGCCGCTTGTCGTCCTCGTGCTGCTTGGATACTATCCATACATCGGCAGACTGCCAAAAGAAACGGGCGGCAGGCAAAGCGGCGGCCCTCTGCGCGAGACTCTTGCTCTGCTTCGGCATCTATGGTCGCTGCTCTTGATCCTGGCGTTGATATTGGTCGGCAAGTTTTCCGTCGTTCCAGCGGTGCTCGTCGTCCTTGTCGCGGCCGCGTTCGTCTATCGCTTCACAGCGGGGGATCTGCTCTCAATGGCGCGCCGTTCTTTTGAAATGAAGCTGCTTTTGAACACCTTTCTCGTGCTTGTGCTGAAAGAATTTATCGACCACACTGGCGTGCTGCAGGCGCTGCCCGAGACGCTTTCAACACTTCCGCTACAGCCCGCCCTCATCTTCGCGCTCATATTCTTCCTTGGAGGCATCATCAGCGGCAGCAACGGCATCATCGCGCTTGGCACGCCGCTTGCCTTCGCCGCCATCGACGGAGGCGTGCCGCTCATGGTGCTGCTCATGTGCATGTGCCATTCGGCGAGCCTCATCTCTCCCACGCACGTCTGTCTAGTCGTGGCGGCGGACTACTTCCACATAACGCTGGGCGAACTGGTGCGAAAAACGATCGTGCCATCGCTGCTCTTCTGCCTCTCCATGATCGCCTACTACCAACTGCTTATCCTCTTTTCATAAAAAAGGGCGGACGCAAAAGCGCCCGCCTGTATTTTTCCGCCGTAAAAAGGGCTGACCTCGTCAGCCTGCGAATTTTTTAATCGTCGAGTTCCCACTTGATGACTTCGCCGCTTTTTGCGTCGATTTCAAAGTCGTATTTTTTCATATTGTGGACGATCTCGCCCTCGTAGACCTGTATGCCGTTCTCATGGTCGAGATGAAATTTTGTTATCTCCTTCTCGGTTGCGCCAGGCACCCTTGAAAGCGCGATCTTCTTCGCCTTAGCGTCGCCGATCAGACCGGGCTGCGCCGCGTTCTGCGCGGGAGCCGCCTTTGCTTCACGCGAGAAGGAACGCACCGCGCCGGTCGTCGCGTCTATCTCATAGTCGTATTCCGCGCCGCCCGCGTAAAACTCCAGCTCATATTCCGAGTGTCCCAACTCCCTGTCGAGCTTCATCTTTGTGAACTGAGCCTGCTGCGCGGTGACTCCCGCGTGCTTCAGCGCGATCTCCTTCGCCTTTGCCTCGCCGATAAAGCTGGCCGCGTCCGCACAGACAGCGCCTATCCCAAGCGTCGCCGCAAAAGCAGCTGCCGCGATGATGCCTATAAACTTTTTCACGGTAATTCCTCCTTGATTTTTTGTAACGCCTCACATAAGGCTAGTATAAAAGAAACGCCAAGAAAAAACATTAAAAATTACCGATTTTTACAACCGTACCACAGTTAATTCCATCTGCCCGCATGAAGGTGCGAGCAATAGGGCTGCGAAAGAGAGGGCAAGAATATTGTCTTTGCTTTAAAGTTCTTAGTATAATCACCATGTGAGGTGAATTAGGATGATGCTTGAAGAAATTTTACATGGTGAATCAAAAAACATAGAATTTAAATCCGTGCTCCCACAAAAAAGTGAACGGTACGTGAAATCTATCATTGCCTTTGCCAACACCAGCGGAGGAAAACTTATTATTGGCATTGACGACGAGACAAGGGACGTAATCGGAGTTGATAAAGAATCCGTTTTTGAGATTATGGACAGCATCGCTAACGTTGTCTCGGATTGTTGCGAGCCACAAATTGTACCAGACATCACGTTTCAGACTATAGATGGAAAAAGCATCGTTGTAGTGGATATTTCTCCCGGCGCGAACCGTCCCTACTATTTGAAAAGTTCTGGGAAAGAGCGGGGAACTTATATTCGCCTTGGGAGTACCTCTCGGTTGGCTGAGGCTGTAAAAATCAAAGAATTAGAGATAGAAGGCGCAAAATGTTCTTGGGACGAACAGATTTGTGTCGGGTATACAGTTACACATGAAGCGGTGGAAGGATTGTGCAAAGACATCAAAGAACACATGCTCAATGCCGTTTCTTCCGAAGAAGAAAAAAGGATTATACCAGACGTAACAAAAGAGCAACTGTTAAACTGGAAAATCCTGAAGAAAACTGAAACTGAACTTCTTGCCACTAATGCTTTTGTATTGTTGACGAGCAATTACTTTAGGTTTGCCAAGGTGCAGTGCGCGTTGTTTAAAGGAACCGACAGGGATGTTTTTATTGATAAAAAAGAATGTTCAGGTCCTTTATATGAACAAATTGAGCTGGCCTATCAGTTTGTACTGCGTCATATCAATAGAGGATCAGAGATTGAAGGGTTAATCAGAAAAGACCGATATGAACTTCCTGTCGCAGCCATTAGAGAAATGATAGTCAACGCCCAGTGCCACCGCAATTTTATGGATGACTCCTGTGTTCAGGTGGCACTCTATGACGATCGTTTAGAGATTACCTCTCCAGGAATGCTCTATGGGGGGTTAACCTTAGAGGTGGCAATGAGCGGCCGCTCAAAAATCAGAAACCGTGCGGTAGCGGAAATATTCAGCCGGATGGAACTAATAGAGGCATGGGGCACAGGAATTCAAAGGATTTTGAAACGTGCGGAAGAGTACGGACTGCCTAGGCCGGAATTTTTAGAGATAGGAGATACCTTTCGCGCCGTTCTTTATAGGAAAAATTATAAAAAACCGATAGAGAGGGCCGATAAGAAGCCGATAAAAAAGGCCGATAAGAAGCCGATAAAACAGGAGCGGCAGGATTTAGTACTTGCGTACGTAAAGAACAATGGCCGCATCTCAAACAAGGAAGCGAGAGAAATTTTGCCCCTTGCAGAATCGACCACAAAACGTATTCTGAGACAGATGGTCGAAGAGGGGTTGCTCGAGGAACAGGGAGATAAAAAATCCAGAGTGTATATGTTGGATTAACGTCAAGGCGCTCCCTTTCATGTAATAATCACAAATAACAATAATAATAGCAATAGCTATATGTTTGTGTTAAATTTATACAAAACAACGGGAGGGCGGGTGTCGCTTATGGTTACGGCGGACAATATGATCCTCTTCGTATCGGCTATCCTTCTTTTTTGCATCATTTTCAGCCGATTTCTTACAAAGATCGGGATACCGGTCCTTGTTTTCTTTATATTTGCGGGCATGTTCCTGGGGTCGGACGGCGTTGGCGGAGTTTATTTCGACGGCGCGAAGCTCGCGGCGAATATCGGAAACATCGCCATCTGCTACATTTTGTTTGCGGGCGGCATGGCGACAAGGTGGGGTTCCATAAAGGATGTGCTTGTGCCGGGCACGCTGCTTGCCACCGCGGGCGTCGTCATAACCGCGGTGCTGGTAGGTGTGGCGGCACATTTTCTAGTGGGCTTTACGCTCCTTGAGGGGCTTTTGCTCGGCTCCGTGGTCTCTTGTACGGATGCAGCTTCCGTCTTTTCTATTTTGCGCTCAAACGGGCTCAATTTAAAGGGGAACTTGGCTCCGCTGCTTGAACTTGAAAGCAGCGCGAACGACCCCGCGGCCTATATGATGACGATAGCGACGCTTGCGCTTCTGTTGTCTCCAGAAAAAGGCTTTTTCTCCCTTGCGAAGATGCTTTTGCTGCAAGGGGCGGTCGGGCTTGCCGCGGGGTATGTTTTGGGGCGAGCGGGCGCGGAAATAATGAGCCGGGTGCGCCTTGGCAGCGACGGGCTTTATCCCGTGGTCGCGGTCGTCATCGCCGCCTTCATTTATTCTGCGGTGCAGATAATGCACGGCAACGGGTTTCTTGGGATATACACGGCTGGCATCGTCATGGGCAACAGCGCCATGTATCAAAAAAAGGCGACGGTACGTTTCTTTGACGGGTTTTCGTGGCTCATGCAGATAACGGTCTTTTTGACGCTGGGGCTCTTAGTCTTCCCCTCTCAACTGCCTCCGGTGATGATACCCGGCCTTATGATATCGGCCGTGCTGATGTTTGTCGTGCGCCCGCTTGCCGTCTTTCCGCTGCTTTACTTCTTCGACTACTCGTTTAAAGGAAAGCTGCTCGTTTCGTGGGTCGGCTTTCGCGGCGCCTCTTCGATAGTCTTTGCCGTTTATGCGTTGACGGAGGGGGTGCCCGCTGGCTCTGCCATCTTCAATTTAGTCTTCTTCATCTCGCTCACCTCCGTCATTATTCAGGGTTCCATGCTGCGGCCCATTGCAAGGATGCTGGGGCAGCTTGACGACGAAGACAAAAGCCTGGTGGCGCGCACCTTCACCGACTACGCGGACGAAATAAGCGGCGCTCTGTACGAACTGCGCGTTCTGCCTGGCTGCGCGGCGGTCGGACAGATGGTTAAAGACCTTAAATTCCCGTCTGGCACAAGGATATTGATAATCCAAAGAGAGTGCTGCGGAAGCGTCACGCCGAGCGGCAACACGACGCTTGCGCCAAACGACGTTCTGATGGTGACGGCGGACGCCCCGGAGCTTTTGCTGCCGGTAAAGGCGCGGCTGGGGCTGGGATGATCTTACGGAATTGCGAAGTCTATAAAATGATTTACTACGAAAGAGGGCGCTGATGCCGTTTGCCCTTTTGCTTGCAGCGGGGGCGCTGTCGGCTTACGAATTTTTGAGCCTTCTTGCGCCGCTTGCCATTCCCCGCGGCGTTAAACTGGCGGGGCTTGCGCTCTTGCTTCTTGTTTCGTTACGCGGCCTCATATTGCAGAAACTAGGCGGGGGCATGTTTTTCTCGCCCGAGCTGCCGCAGTCGGTGCTTGTGTTTTCCTCGTGGCTCTATAGTACCTTTTTCCTGCTTTTTTTCGTGCTTGCGGCAAAGGATCTGATTTGGCTTTCGTGGAAGCTGGCGCCTTTTGCGCGCGTCTTTCCGCGAGTGGCCGCGTCGGCTGTTGCGCTTGTTCTTGCCGTGACGCTTTCGCTTTACGGGACATGGAACGCGATGCGCGTGCCAGAGGTAAAGAGGCTCGAGGTGACGCTTGACCGCCTGCCGAAAGCGCTTGACGGAATGACGGTGGCGTTGCTTGCCGACCTTCACGTGAGCGCGATGAACAAGGCTCCGCTCATAGAGGCGATAGTTGAAAAGACAAACGCGCTCTCGCCGGATGTCGTCCTGCTCAACGGTGACATGATAGACGGAGCTGCGTCAAACAGAGAACGCGACGTCTACCCGTTACGGCGTCTGGTGGCGGTACACGGCGTCTACGCCGCGGCGGGAAACCATGAATATTACTCGGGCTACGGCGAGTGGGCGAAAAAATTTAAAGAACTTGGCATAACCATGCTCGACAACAGCCACCGCGTCATCACGGCAAACGGCGCGCAAATAATAATAGCGGGCGTAACAGACGAAGCTGCGGAAAAGTTCGGCGCGCAAGGCCCGGACGTAACGCTTGCGCTAAAGGAAGCGCCGCGCCGTGCGCCCGTCATTCTCATGGCCCACCGCCCGAGCGCCGCCGCCAAAAACGCGGCCGCAGGCGTGGACATGCAGCTCTCCGGCCACACTCACGGCGGCATGGTGCTCGGCTTTGATCGCTTTATCGCGCACTTCAACGGAGGTTTCGTCAGAGGATTGCATCAGGTAGGAGGCATGAAGCTCTACGTCAGCCCCGGGACGCTTTTATGGAACGGCTTCGCGCTGCGGCTGGGAGTGCCGTCCGAGATAACGCTTTTTGTGCTGCGGTCGAAAAATTAAATTTGGTTTGTATATAAAAGACCAAGCTAGCGCTCGTCAGCTGCACGGCGGCCGGCCTGGTCTTTTTATATAGTTTGCGGACGCGGCGCCGCTAGAAAGGTTTGAAGTCAGGAACTTCGGTGAACGAAACTGTTATCTCTTCCCCTTTGTTTCCGATCACGGGCTTGCCCGTGTCAATCGCGTTGTAGATGGTCTTAAAGTTGCCGATTGAGCTTGTCGCCAAGCTCGGTGAGCACTTGTACCACTTATCATTGCGATTGTCATATACATACTCGGCTACGAATTTGTAGTTTCCATTATCGTATGTTTTTTCACTGGCATACAGTAAAGCGTTGCCGTCCCATTTCACATCCGATTTCAGATACAACTCCTTCCCGCCGTAAGAGAAGGGAAGATTAAAAATTTCTGGAAAATCGTGCCGCAGTTTTTCCATTAGCTCTGAGCCGCTTGGATGCTTGTTGTTGCCAGCAAGCTGTCTGTATTTTTCTAAAACTTTCTCGTACAGAGTCTTAATGTCCAGTATTTCTTTTTCATCTCCGCCATGTCCCTCAATACTGCAAAAAACGTTCAGCTTGCCGTCGTCGTTGATGTTTATAAGGTAGATGCCGTTAGCGGGGCAGATGCCAGTGTATATCGCTTCGTCGGAGGCGACGTCCATATTATTGTGCGCCGCCTGTGCAAACTGCTCCATCGCGTTTTTAAGATTCTCGTTGAAATTTTTGCCGCTTCCCGCGCTTTCTACGGAGTAGGCGCTCTTTATCGTGCGGCGGTTTGCGGCGCAGACGGCGCGCTGGCTCGTATCAATAGTTGCTCCAGAACTGAGCATCACAAGCCCAGCCAGTATCCCGACCAGCACCAACACAATCAACACCTCTACAAGCGTAAAGGCCGGCTTTCTTTTGAAATCACCATTCATCAGCGTCATTAGCCCCCCTCTTTTCAACTGCGCCATACAATGTTTTCGGTTTCTATTTTACATATTATCTCATTATAGACAAGGCTACGAGTGTCCTGTGAAACCGTGCTTATTGCAGCCGATGAAAAGTTTGAAACTAGAATGATAAAACAGATGAAATTTTTTGATAAATTTTTGATAATGCTGCTCTTTAATAGAGCGCGTAAGTATTCAAGCACAGATATAGGACAAATGTCCCGAGTCTGAGAATATAAGAAGATGAGATAATGAGCAACTTGCCCAGTACAAATAATACCGCAGAAAAGGCCACTCATTCTCTGCCCATTTCCGAAAAATATCGGCTTCCATCAAAGATTAGAGCGCCGCGGCTCCTGACGCGGGCCAAGTAATAATAGATGATAGCGAGTATGTTTCTTGCAAATTACTAAGCGCGTACATCCTACCTTAGCATGTAGGAATAAAATAAACGGAGGTGTTTTTAGTGAAGAAATTAGTTTCATTTTTCATGGCGGCAATGCTGGCGGTTTGTGTGTGTGCGGTGGGGGCCAATGCGTCGATACCGAAGGGACCAATTAAAATTGGTGTGGTAATGCCGACTACGGGGCCCATAGCTTATGACGGACGCTTAACGCTGAATGGTATTGAGATGGCTGTTAAGGAAATCAACGGCGCAGGCGGCATCAAGGGGAATAAAGTTGAAATTATGATAGAGGACAGCGCAAATATTCCGGCTACGTCCGTAGCGGCTATGGAGAAACTTGTTGGAATGCAAAAGGTGGTCGGCGTGATAGGAGATTTTGGAAGCTCCTGCACCCTTGCAATGATGGATGTTGCGCAGCGTTCACAGACGCCGCTTATCACCCCGATCTCTCTCGCTCCTAAAATCACCGAAATGGGCAACAAATGGATGTTCCGCGGCTGTGACAACTCCGCTATGATAGCAAATGCCTTCACAAAATGGGCTGTGAAGGACAAGAAAATCACCAAATGGGCCTATATTGCAATCAACACCGACTACGGGCGCGGTTCTGTTGACGCCTTCAACGCGGAGCTCAAAAAATACGGAGGCAAAGCTGTATTTACCGAGTATTTCAACCAGGGAGAGACAGATTATTATCCAATAGTGACAAAGCTTAAAATGTCTGGGGCGGACGGTTTGTGCGTCTTTGGTGAGACGATAGACCTTTCGAGGCTTTTAGCTCAATTCAACGAAATGGGGCTTGGCGGCAAAATGCTTGTCATGGATGCTACCGGAGGCACGTTTAATGATAAATTCATTGAGCTTGCGCGTAACAATGCAAACGGGATTGTCGGCGCATGCCGTTTCGTTGCCGGAATACCGAATCCTGCGGCTAAAAAATTCTTGACCGCCTATAAGGCGCTCTATAAAGGCGAACCGGAAAAATATGCTCAGGCTGGCTATGACTGCGTAAAGATGTTGGCGCTGGCAATAGCAAAGGCCGACTCCACTGACAAAGCCAAGGTCCGCGACGCACTTGCGTCGATCAAGTACACAGGGCCGCAGGGCAAGGCCTATTTTGACGCTAAGAACCAGCTCCAGATAGACGAATACATAGCCGCGATAAAAGGCGGCAAAATCGTCGTGGTTGCTGGCCCTATTTCGGGCAAATAGCCGATTTGTTTTTTAAGACGGAGGAGGTTTTCTCCTCCGTCTTACATCCAGCAGGCTTGTGCGACATCTGTTAAAGACAATATCTGCTTGTTTGAGACATTTTTGAACCGACGTCTGAGTTTTCATTTATATAACACGAATATCGGCCTTGCTGACGGCAGAAGGCGATCTCATATCAGATAAATTAACTAAATTAACCAATTTTTGACCCAATTATTCTTGTCGTTGACATATAAGTATATCCTGCATATAATTTAGGACAGATGTCCCAGATTTGAAAAAATAAGAAGATGATACTATGGGTAATTCGTTAAGAGTTATGAGTATTATAGAAAATATGCTTAAAAGTGAAGAGACGCTGGACATTAGAGAACTGGCCTTTCGTACCTCTATCCCTAAAAGCTCGGTACAGAGGATATTAGATTCTCTCGCCTCTGACGGCTGGGTTACCCAGGATCATACGTCCCAAAATTACAGGATCTCTTTTAAACTTCTAAACCTGGTCAATACGTGGCATTTGAAACAGGAACTTACGCGTTGCGCCCATGTAGAAATGAACATTCTTTGCGAGAAGAGCCAACAGACTATTTTGCTGCTGGTGCTGGATGGATTTCGCGGCATTTGTCAGGACAAAGTGGAGCCGGAGCGCACCATCAAGCTGGTGGCGGAGACTGGCAAGGCGTTTCCGCTGCACGCCGCCGCCTGCGGCAAGATCCTGCTTGCCTA
>JAVVPF010000047.1 GCA_036655895.1 Cloacibacillus sp.
AGTCTAGGAGACGCCGAAAAACTCTTAGGCAAATGGGAGAGATGTCACATGGAATCAACGAGAAGACGTTTTACTACTGGCAAAGACGATTGCGAGATCAGCTTTCGCCGGCGCTCAATGCCCAAATAACCTTGCGGAAGGGGCGATCGCCATCGGCGCAAACAGCCTTTGTGGAGCTGCACTCAGCCCGGAATATAACAGAACTGCGGGGAATAGCCGTGCTGCACTCAGCCCAGAATACAACATCACCAGAACTGCGGGGAAAAGCCGTGCTGCACTATGGCCAGAATACAACATCACCAGAGCCGCGGGGAATAGCCGTGCTGCACTACGGCCAAGCGACGATCAGCCGCCGGATATTGACGAAGCGTTCCTGCTCAAGCTTCTGCGGGTACGATTGCCGCTATTGGGCAAGGGCGTCTCGGATGAGGCGCTGGCACCGTGGGGCGCCGAGGCTCGGATGGCGTGTCGGGGGGCTATTTGACGGTTACGGGTTAATAGCGGTTTGACGGTTACGGGTTAATAGCGGTTATGTTTGCAATCAGCCTCATAAAGGGATGGAATTATAGTTAATATCCTCTATTGTCGTCCAATATCCATATTAATAAAAGCCCGCGTCATGTCGCTTTGGGCTGTCGCCAGTGCCTCTTCGATAGGTTCGCTGTTCAAAACGAGACTGCGAATGAGCTTCGCGAACGCTTTTTCGATCACAATGTATGAAACCATTAAGCCATCCGCGGAATACGGGCGAGATAGGCGTTTGCAGTAATTCGTTTCACCGTGCTGGAACAGCCTCATCCAGGGATAGAGATTAAGTATCTCCCCGTTTTCGTAGGGCAGTTTACAGGTGGTGTTTCCTGCGAGAATTGTGTAGTAGTAGCTTATATCGGTTCGCGTAAACCATTTTAAGAAGGTGTATATTTCCTCCCGAAGCTTTGTGGCGGGGTGGATGCCCAATCCCCATCCCGCGCGGATGCTGTGCCCCTCGGGTGGTATGGCGTATCCCAATTGGCCAATGCGGCGCTTGTTTATGGCATCGCGAAGAGAGGTCGCGCCGTCGTTGAAGGTTATACACATCGCCGAATCACCCTGACAAAAGCAATCTACGGCGTTGAGCAGTCTGGTGTTGAAAGTATTGTCCTTGGTATACTTATAAGGCTCCAGCATAGAATTAAACGCCGCCCTATTCTCGGGCGTATCGAGATTCAACTGCCCGCGCCTGTTCCATATACTTCCACCGGCGGATATAAAACGGCTGATATTCTGCGAGATAAGGCTCCCGTCGTCAAAATCCATTTCAGCTACGCCCCATTTGGTAGGCGAGGCGGGATTATATTCTCGGGTAAAGAAACTGGCGATACGGCAATATTCCTTCCATGTCCGCGGCGGTCGCAATGTGGCATTGTATGTTTTATAGTATAGAGCCGCGATGTCGGGGCTGTCAAACAGATCGCGCCTATAGAAAAGCGTTTGCGCGCCGTTTATGAGCGGAAAGCCATAGCATTTCCCATTATAAAAATAGCCTTTCCAATCGCAGTCCAGTATTTTGTCTCGCGGGAAATCGGGGCGATCTATAAGGTCGCTAATGTTGTCAATGGCATTATGATATATAAATTCCTCCTTCCATGGCGTGTCAAATAACACTGCGTCATATAATTCTTCCGCTTGTATGCGCTGATACAGCGAGACGTCCCATATCATGTCGAGGCTGTTCGTCACAAACTTTATGCTGATTCCCGTTTCTGCATAAAAGACGCGGGCGATGTTGCTGAGCGCGGGAATACAGCCGCTTATGACGCCTAAAAAATCCAAAAGGCGGATCTCGCGTCCTCCGGAGCGCGGCGCTATATCCGTCGTCGCTTTTCGCGCGCTCTTAGGCAACACGAGCGGTTTGGATAAGAAACGATCCTGGAGCAGCGTTTCGCGCTCGCTGACTGACGTTGGGGAAGCGATTATTTCCAGAAGCCGTTCAGCCGCCGTATTTCCCAAATATGTCGCGTCTCGCGTCGTATAGATTACATTGTGCAGGTGCTCGGACTTATTCCAGCTTTCCTCGCCCAGCGTGATTACAATGACATCCTCCGGAATTTGTATTTTCAGCGCGGCGAAGGCTTCCGTTATGCCCTTGGCTATCTGACCTGACGAACAAAGCACCGCGGTGGGAAGTTCCCGTGCGCCGATTTCCATCGCCGCCTTAAAAGCGTTCTCCTTGGTCATGTTGGTGATAAAGCGTTCGCTTTTTGAGAATGTCTTTCCACATAGCTGGTAGGCGTCGCTGACGCCGCGCAGAAAGTCCACCTCCGTAGAAAAGCGGTCGTCTCCGGTTATGAGCTGTTGCTTTTCTATGCCGCTAGCTAACAGAGCGCCGGATAGATACTTGGCGATTCGATAGTTATCAAAGCCTACGAAATACCCCTCTATCCCGTCGATCCTGTGAAGACAATAGATAGTCGGAATTTGATAAGTCTCTTTCCAGTCTAAGAAAAATTCCTGATTTTCCGGCTGACAGCTAACGACGATCAGTCCCATGACGTTTTGATGAGCGAAATTAACCATGGACTGCTGTTCGATTTTTGAATTATCAAACGAGAAGGAGATATTCACGGTGATATTGCGCGGCTGTAAATACTCGAGGATTCCCTCGAAGATCTCTGAATACAGGCGCTCGTTAAAATCCGGCATGACCACGCCGACGGTTTTCATATCCGCCTTTTTTAGCTGTCGTGCCGCGGCGTTTGGTATATACCTCAAGTCTCTGATCGCCTGATCGATTTTTATGCGCGTTTCAGGCTTGACAGGCTTCGCGCCGGAAAGAAGGCATGATACTGTCGCCGTGGAAACGCCTGCCCGCAAAGCGACGTCCTTTATGGTCGCCAAACCATCCCCTCCCAACATATGCAGCGATTAACCATAGTGTAGTATAAAAGCAGCGGTTTTGTCAAGTAACTTTACCACAAAAAATCTAATCGTTTAGATTTTTATTTGCCTCAACGCGTTGTAATTGCCGATTCCGCATGCTATACTCTGTTCATATTAATCATGTGGTTATGCATGAAGAACAGCGCCAAAATATAGAGAAGAAGGTATAAGAATGGAACAGATCTCGAAAAAAACAGTTTTCAGCCGTATTACCAAACGGCGCGAACTGCCGGTGATTATAGCGACACTGGCGTTGTGCGTCATATTCAGGGCGTCATCCGAAAATTTCTTTTCCGCATACAATATGTATAACTTATTGCGCACCGCCTGTATATACTCGATCATCGCCTTGTCGCAGGCCTGTGTGCAGATTGTCGGCGGCACCAGTCTGTGCGTTGGTTATATTGGCGCTATGGGCGCGGTAGTCGCTGGCGTGTGTATGCAGGAATTGGGACTTTCGGGCGCGGTGGCGACACTGGCGGCTGTTGCGGCATGCTGCATATGCGGGGCGATAAATGGACTGATCATCACCAAGCTTAGGCTGAGCGCCTTTGTGACGACGCTAGCGACGCAGTTTATATTCAAGGGATTGGTTACCGGCATCTCAAAGGGATTCCCCTACACGGGGCTTACCCCCGACTATTCCAATTTCGGGCGCGGCGATTTTCTGGGGATCCCGCTTATCACGCTGGCAACGGTCGCTATACTGGTTATGATCTGGTACTTCTTCCGCTATACCACAACAGGCCGCAAGGTGTTGGCGACGGGCGGAAATCAACGCGCCGCAGCGATGGCGGCGGTTGACGTGGATCGTATGATATTTATCGCGAATGTTCTCTCGGGACTTTTCGCGGGCATCGCTGCCGTTTGGTCGGTGTCGCTCAACGGAATCGCCCAGCCCACGACCGGCGCGGATTGGATGCTATATTCCTTCGCGGTCTCCGTCATCGGTGGCACCGGTCTGACGGGCGGCGTGATATGTCCGCTCGGGTTGGCTATCGCCGGCTTTATGATCGTGATAATTAAAAATGGCCTTGTGCTTATGCGTGCAAATACCTACTTCGAACAGACTTATCTGGGGCTGATACTGCTCGCCGCCTGCTCTGTAGGCGCGATTTCCAACATGGTGAACGTCGCCAGACGCCGCCGCAAATTCCGTGCTGAGCAGGCCGCGAAGATCGAGTCGCGTGACCTGTAATATAGCAAATAGCGAAAGGAGCATTCCCACAATGAAAAGGAGATCTTTAATCCTACTCTCGTTGGTGCTCGTACTCAGCTTAGTTGTTCCCGCCGTCGCGGAAACAGCCGACGTAAAAATTGGCTGGTATGCGCCCGGCACTAACCAGTACACCGACGCCGTAGGCAAGGCGGTCGAAAAGTTCGCCGCGGATTACGGCGTGGACGTGAGAATCATTTTCGGGGACTTGGAGCAGGCGACAATGGACGCGCAGGTTCGCGCGATGGTTGCCGACGGCTACACGAACATATCGTCCTTCCCCTGCACGGAGGGCGCGTCGGGACTATACGATGAACTGATCGCGCAGGGCGTCAACTGCGTCACCTACGGCGCCAGCACCAGTGCGCAGAGTGAAATGCTCTGCGCCGCCAGCAACGTCAAGGCCGCGGCTTACTCCGCCACCGAAGCCGTCATAGGCGCAATGGGCGGTAGTGGGAAGATTCTCAACGTCCTCGAGGTGCTCACCGATTCCAACACAGCCAAAAGGCGCGAAGGCGTCATCGAGTGCGTAGACGCCCACGAGGGCGTGGAAATCGCCATGGAGATCGCTGATATCAGCAGCATCGAAGAGGGCGTCACCAAAATATCCTCCGCTCTGGGCGCGCTTGGCGGGGAGATAGACGGAATTGTCTGCACCGGCACGATAAACTCCTCCGCCGTCGTGCAGGTCATGGATGACTATTACGGCAGAAATCCCGACGCGGCGCCGATATATATCGTATGCTGCGACTGCGCGGACGATGTCATGATGGGCATTGAGAAGGGTATCATCTACGGCACTATGGCACAGAACGTGAACGCCCACGGCTATCTGTCCTGCGCGATGCTTTACTATATGGCCGCCGAGAATATGAAGCCGGTGGAAGGCCAATTCCTGGTGGATACCGGGGTCGTGTTGGTCACGAAGGATAACCTCTCAACCTACGCGGCTGATTTGGATGCGCTGACCGCGAAACTGACCTCCGAACTGACCACGACCTACCTGACGGCTAAGTAGGCTCAGTTATGTTTCTAGTGTCGAAAGTTCATTTTGCCAGAACAGTCCGACGCATATTGCGCGCTCGACGTTACTCGGCGGCACGCATCGGAAGCGAAATGAACTTTCGACGCTTCTATCCGATATTCTTTGCGTTAAGCGGGGAAAAGGGGTTACTATGTTAGAAGTAAAAAATGTTAGCAAGGAATTCCCCGGCGTCAAGGCGCTGGACAATGTATCAATGAGTTTTGAGCGCGGTTCGATTCACGCCCTGATGGGAGAAAACGGCGCGGGCAAATCAACGCTGATGAAGGTTATAACCGGTATCTATGTCCCAGAACTGGGGGATATTTACATCGATGGTCAGCATGTCGCTTTTAAAAGCTATCAGGATTCCATTGATCACAATATCAGCATGGTGCATCAGGAAATCCAAGTAATTCCGCATGGTACCGTGGGGGAAAATATCGTGCTCGACAAGCTCTCGCGCTTTTCCAAATTTGGTTGCCTCGACTGGAAGAAGATCAACGAGACGGCAAAGAAGTATCTGGATATGGTCGAACTGAATGTGAAGCCTACCGATGTGATAGCCAATATGACAGCCGCTCAAAAGCAGCTCATTCAGATCGCAAAAGCGCTGTCTTCAGACGCGCAATTTATACTCCTGGATGAGCCGACAAGTTCCCTTACCATGTACGAGGCGAAGAATCTGTTTGCCATTTTGAGGAAACTGCGCGACGACGGCAAAAGCTTGATATTCGTTTCACATAAGATCGAAGAAGTTACGAGCCTATGCGATCGCGTTACCGTTCTGCGCGACGGCAAAGTAACGGGCTCGAGTGCCATAAAGGATATCACGCGCCACGACCTGATCCGCATGATGATAGGGCGCGACGAGAACATCGACAATCTTGGGCAGCTCGACATTTCAGACGAGGTGGTGCTAGAGGCGCGCGGCATCGGCAAGGCCGGTATGTTTGAAGACGTTAATTTTAAGGCGTATAAAGGCGAGATACTGGGTTTCTACGGTCTCGTGGGCGCAGGGCGCACCGAATTGGCGCGGCTTTTAATAGGCGCGGACAAAATGGACACGGGAGAGGTATTCATCAACGGCAAACTCGCTCATATTCACAATGTCGCCGATTCCGTCTACAAATACGGACTCAGCTACATAAGCGAGAATCGCAAGGAAGAGGGGCTTATCCTATCCTTCTCCGTAAGGGACAATATTATATTGACCAATCTTCCCAAAATGCGCGGCAAAATGGGGAAGCTTAATCAGCGGATCGGAGAGGAAATGACCAGGGCTATGATCGAGAAAATGGAGATCAAAACGCCCTCACAGGAAACCGTCATCGAGTCGCTCTCCGGCGGCAATCAGCAAAAGGTATCCCTCGGCAAATCGTTGCTGACAGGCAGCAACATACTCATTATCGACGAGCCCACCGTGGGCGTTGACGTGGGGGTTAAGCGGCATATTCACGAGATCATTTGGCAATTAGCCAAAGAAGAAGGCAAGACCATCATACTCATATCCTCCGACATGGCGGAGATGATCGCGTTGGCACGTCGCATACTGGTGTTCCGGGATTACAAGATCGTGGCGGAAATCAACGAGTTAAACGACATGGAACACTCATACAATGAGGTTAGCGCACGCATAGGAAACGCGATATCATAATTATCTCCGACAATCCCGAAACCTTTGAATTATACAACGAAAGACATTTATTGGAGCACCTGATCCAAGATGGTAATCGTGTTCCTTATTAAGGAGGAAATATAGTGTCTTACAATATATTGACTTATGGGGCGGCAACCGCAAACGACGCCAGGACAAACGGTCTGGCGATACAAAACGCCATAAACGACGCACATATGGCGGGCGGCGGTGTCGTGTTTGTTCCGGCGGGAACCTTTGTTTCCACCAATATCGAGCTTAAAAGCAATGTCAATCTGACGCTTGATTCCGGGGCGGTTTTATTCGGCTCAACGGATTACAACGACTATACCATGACCCAAACGGCGTGGCCCTTTGCTCCGATGGTTGGGCTTCCGGAGATCGCCAGAGATGCGAAAACGACAGGCTTTATATACGCGATAAACGCCAAGAATATTTCCATAACAGGAATGGGCACTATAGATGGCAACGGAAGCGACCATCGCTTTCCCGACGATCGCGATCATTTACGCAGGCGCCCCATGCTGCTGTTCTTCGATTATTGCGAAAACATCCACATAATAGACGTAACCCTTAAAAACTCCGCCATGTTCGCGCTCTGGGCTTCCCGTAGCAAACGCGTATTCGTCCGAGGCGTATACATCTATTCGTGGAATACTGAAAACGGAGATGGACTTGATTTTGACGGTACCTCAGACGTCGTGATTTCAGATTGCCTGATCGAGGCGGGCGACGACGGAATATCGCTTAAAACCAACTATCCCGATTGGGCGAACCGCAATTACACCATAACGAATTGCCTCCTACGCTCAATCTGGGCCGGCATTCGCATAGGCCCGGAATCTGCGGGAGACATGTCTGAAATCGCCATCAGCAACTGCGTATTCGAAAATTGCAACGACGCATTAAAGATTCAAAACTGCTCCTGTGGACGTATAGAGAACATACGCATTAGCGGCATAGTCATGAGAAACGTACACCGCCCGCTGTTTATGACGGCCAGTCCCTTCCGCCTATCAAGGGTGCTTACGAACATACGCCCCCGCTTGGGCGGCTTGAGCGACATCTATATCGACGGTCTAACCGCCTATATGTCGCCCGTGAGCGCCGCGTATCAGCGCAACTGCTTTATCGTCTCCGGTTGGAAAAGCATGCCCATCGAGAACCTAGATATGCGCAATATCAAAATTGTGTTCTGCGGCGCGTGTGAACCCGAGGCGCTCAACCGCGTGGACGTGCCGGAATTTCTAGATTACAGCTTCATGTACGCAGATGTGTTTTCCATCAACGGCGACTATCCCGCCTCGGGAATTTACATGCGTCATGTTGACGGTGCGCGGTTTGACAATTGCCAATTTAAGCGCGATGACGAGGACGCAAGGCCCTTGATTTTCGGCTATGATTTGAAGGATATCTCCATGCGCATGGTGAACGGAAAGAGCGCGGGCTATTTAGTTTCCGCCATCGACGCGACTGTCGATCTAAATGAGTGCCGTCAAAACGGGACGCCTGTAGAGCGCGTTGAGCCGTTCCCCGACGCTGAGACGAAACGTTTCCGCGAATTTGAACGCATTAATGCCGAAACCGACAGCCTCTTTGAGAAAATGGCCGCTCAGGTGGACGCCGCTCAGGCATTGGATAATTATGAGCTTATTCCACGCGAGAGATGGGCGCACGAGGGGAATCGCCAGTGTGTTGAAATCTTTGTTGAAGGCGGAAACGTCACGCTCATGCTCATGCTCGTGTCCTTCGGCGATGGCAGGCTTTTCGTCAACGGAATTCCGGTGGCCGAATGCGTTGTACCAAAGCTCTATCGGAACATGACGGCTTGGGCAGCGGATATAACGAAACTCGTTAATCCCGGAAAAAACCTGGTCGAAATCGTATGGGACGAACCAGGCGACGTCGGTGGATCGAAGTGCCTTTTGCCCTTCGGCGAGTTTAAGGAACTGAGCGTTGGGCTGATTGAGCCTATGAGAGTCTATTATAGCAAATAAACGAGGCGTGAAACCAATATGGATATAAGCAATATTGCCCGCATGGAAAGAAAAATCTCCAGATCTATTTCGCCTGAAAACCCGAGGGGGGAAAAAGGCGGCGGTGCGTTGTGTCCCCTTGAAAACGGCAGCGCACGCGAGGCGGCACGCGATTTGGGAACGGGCTGGAAGGTCAATCCCTTTATGGTCATAGGGCCAATGGAAAGCTATACGCTGGCGGATATTGAGGGAAGCGGCGTCCTAGAGCATATATGGCTTACGCCTTCGGGCCGTTGGCGCGATTTGATTCTGCGCGCATATTGGGATGACCAGCAAATCGCAAGCGTGGAATGCCCCGTCGGCGATTTCTTCTGCATGGGCTGGAATGAATACGCCCAGTTATCCTCCCTGGCTGTATGCGTAAATCCTGGCTGTGCGTTTAATTGCTATTGGCCGATGCCCTTTCGTAAACGTGCGCGAATCACGCTGACCAATATATCGCCTGTGGCGCAAAACGTTTACTATCAAATCGATTATTGCCTTGGAGACGTCGCGCAGGACGATTTGTATTTTCACGCGCAGTTTCGCCGCGTCAATCCTTTACCCTATAAAAGCGTCTATACCATCGTGGACGGCATAAAGGGATGCGGCAAGTATGTGGGAACGTATATGGCGTGGGGCGTTCATAACAATGGATGGTGGGGAGAGGGCGAAATCAAGTTCTATATGGACTCAGATGACGAGAGCCCGACCATTTGCGGCACAGGGACGGAAGATTACTTCTGCGGCTCGTATAATTTTGAAGATCCTCAAACCCACGCCAACTACAAAACATATACGACGCCATATGCGGGACTGCATCAGGTTATAACCCCGGATCACCTTTATAACAGTCAAATGCGCTTTGGCATGTACCGCTGGCACATCGTAGATCCGATTTATTTCGACTGCGCGCTGCGCGTAACGATACAGGCGCTTGGCTGGCGCGAGGGGAAAAGATATCTGCCGCTGCGCGACGATATTTCCTCCGTAGCGTATTGGTATCAGAGCTTACCGACCATGCCCTTTCCCACGCTCCCCAACAGGGACGCGCTCGAGGTCGTATAGGCCTAGGGAAGCGCTGATTAAATCCCACACGCGCTGGCAGCTGCATTTCCACCATCTCCGTCATGCAAAATCCTCGACGTAGTTCCGCTACGCCGTCGGCTTTTGCATGACGAATCTGGCGAAAATTCAACTCGCCATCACGCACGTTCTTTAATCAGCGCTTCCCTAGTGTCGGGACACCAGTATATACTTAGCTTTATAAAACGAAGGAGTACGCAAGACAATGGGCAATATTAGCAGAAATGGCTGTGTAATCGGCGTCAAGCCCGGTATGCTGGAACGCTATATCTATTTGCACGATCATTGCAGCGACGAGATACGCGAACTTTTGAGAGAGAGCAACTGTATCAGGTGTGACATATTCGCTTCGGAGATAGAAGGAAAGACATATTTATTCCAATACGTGGAGAAGGACGAGTCGCAGGCGGTGGATTTATCAAAAAGCGAGGTCTACTCCGAATGGGCGCGCGTCACCAGTGAATGCCAGCAACCACTGCCTGGCGAGGTGCTTTGGCAAACGCTCAGACGCGTGTTCACGCTGGACACAGCGCAAACGTAGCGGCCATTTATCATA
>JAVVPF010000048.1 GCA_036655895.1 Cloacibacillus sp.
TCGTTAAGTTCCGTGCGGACGGCGGCGGCAAATAGGAGGAAAATCTTCATGAGCAGGGCAAGCGCAGTCGACTTTGTCAAAGAACTGATCAAGGACCCAGAAAGGCTTTTAAAAATTTCAAAGATGCGCCCAGAAGAGATCGGAGACGCGGTTCGCGGACTTGGCTATGATTTCACGGAGCGCGAACTAGAGGACTATATCTGCGCCGTAGCATACATACTTGGACCGCAGCTTCATCTTGGCGACGGAGATTTCAGAGACATCATCATGCAGTTATGGGGCAGACACATGTCTGGGCGGACGCTCTAAGAAATACAATCAAGAGGTCCGCGCCGGCTGTTTAAAGATCAGCTACCCTTTCAAATACCACGGAAATTTTTCGGCCATGCCAGGGCGCCGAGGAATGCCCTTCGGGACCTGTCCTATCTTCTTCCATACTACAAAATATCGCTTCATATCCTCTAGCTCATAGGGCACAAGGCGCGGCGCGGAGAGTCCCAGTCTGCTCCATTTGTTGCCTACGGCCTCAAGTTCTTCCTGGGCCTTCGGCCCCTTAAAAGATATCAGTTCTCCGCCCGTCTTTACGAACGGCGCGAGATATTCGGCGAGAATGCCCGCCGCGCAGACGGCGCGAGCCGCAGCCGCGCTGAATTTTTCTGCGTGATCCTTCGCGTAGTCCTCCGAACGCGCGCAGACCACCTCGACGTTTGAGAGCCCCATAAGAGACGCGATTTTTTCCACCTGCGCGCATTTGCGCGAGATGCTGTCAAGCAGCGTCACCTGCAGCTCCGGACGGCAGACCGCCCAGACGATGCCGGGAAGCCCTCCTCCGGTCCCCACGTCGATGACCTTTCCGCGCTTCGGCAGGAGCGGGAGCGCGAAGGCGCTGTCTTTCACGTGGACGTTCCATAAAGTCTCCTCGTCGGACGGCCCAGTGAGGCGCGCAAGCTCGTTTGCCTTGATGAGAAGCTCGATATATCTGCGCAGCAGCTGTTCATTTTCCGCAAGTATCGCATCTATACACGCCGCTGACTCAGCGTTTTTATTTATTTCAGAAACAGGCGAAAGTTCTTCCATAAAAATACCTCCTAAAACACCACGTTTTATGTGATAATTATTCAATATACATATTCTATTAAAATTTACCAGTGTATAATATAACATAACAGGCAATAAATGGAGGCTGACTGATGGAAACTTTTGAAAAGGGCACTAAGATCAAGAACGGCAAGCTCAGCGTGATAGACCTGTATGGAACATGGCGGGAGATGGGCAGGCAATACGGCGCTTTGATGACGCGCGAGCTGCACCACATCTACGACAGGGCTATCTGCCAGGGGATCGAACTGCAAATGCAGGAGCCGCAGTGCGCCGCAAAGCTTGCCGATAAGTTTTACGCGAACTTCCCGTTCAAATTCAAAGAGGTGCTGCGCGGCATCGCAGAGACCTCCGGCCTCTCTTTGGACGAGGTGAAAAAGATAAACGCACTGGAAGTAGCCGCCTCTTCCGCCTTAGTTCCGCCGCAGTGCTCCGGCATCGCCGTATGGGGCGATTACGCGGAAGGCCCGCTCGTCTACGGACGCAACTACGACTACCTCACCTGGTTCAAAGAGCTGGACGACGACATCACGCTGGCCTGTTTTCACCCGGCCGACGGATCGCTTTCCGTAGCCTCGCTTGGATACGCCGGAGAGATATACGTCACCACCGGCATGAACGAAAAGGGCCTCTTCCTTGAGCTCAACACTGGAATGCCGTCCGGCGGCGCGCTCTGGTACGACAGCCGCGTGCCTGCCGTGACGGAGCTTTTTGACTTTCTGCTGCAAAGCGCCACGCTTGACGAAATGGAGAGCTTCTTCCAGACGACGAAGGCCAACTACGCTTATATCATAGGCATCGCGGACGGACAAACGGCGCGCTGTTTTGAATGGCCCGTCTTTGAGGTGAAGCGCCGCGAATCGCATTCGCGCCCCGGCCTCACCGTCCTCACAAACCACTTTACCGAATTTTCATGGGGGCTGCCCCGCCCGGACGATAAAACGTACTGGATGACGCGCACGCGCCGCCAGAATCTGCTGACGCTCGCAAAACATTTCAAGGGCGCTATAAACGACAAGGTCATGATGAACATAATGGACACAAAGATAGAGGACCTCGGCGCCACGCACGACATGACGCTCTATCAGGTTGTGGCGGTGCCCGAACGGTATGAGATGTGGTTCAAGATACCGGAAAAACAGGAATGGACGAAAATAGATATGCGCGAGCTTCTTAAGCCCCGGGAGGAGCCGCTGCCATGACGAAATACTATATCGCTTTCGACTGCGGCACCATGGGCACGAAGACCGCGATATACAGCCTTGAATCTGCGCGCGTCGCGGAGGCGTACAGAGAAAATAAAATATCCTACCCGCGCCCCGGCTGGGCCGAGATGGACGCAAACTGCTTCGTTCAGAACGTCCGCGAGGGCGTGCGCGAGTGCCTCGCGAAATCCGGCGTCAACCCCGCGGATATTCGCGGGATTTCAGCAAGCGGCATCATCTGCGGCATCGTAGGCATCGACGAAAACTGGCAGCCCGTGACGCCGTTCGTGCCGTACCTCGACAACCGCGCCGCGGGCGAAGCTAAATGGGTGCGCGAACACGTCGAGCCTATATGGGTGGAGGAGAGCGCCAACTCCATCGTAGACGAGTTCATGCCGCCTATGATACTTCGCTGGTTCCTCAAAGAATACAGCGGCTTCCGAAACAAAGCGGCAAAGGTCGTAAACAACGGGCCGTTCGTGCTTGGCACGCTGGCCGGGCTTAAGGCGGACGAAGCCTTCCTTGATTGGGCTACGATGTCCGGCTGGCTCATCGGCTTTGACGCGATGAAGCGCAAATGGTCGCAGCGCCAGATGCAGGCGCTCGGCATCCCCTTTGAGCTGCTGCCGCGCATCGTAAAGCCGTGGGACATAATCGGCTACCTCTGCCCCGAAGAGGCGGAAAAGATGGGCCTGCGTCCCGGCATCCCGATAGCGGCGGGCGCCGGCGACACGATGCAGTCCGCGCTCGCCTCGGGGCTGCTTGAACCGGGCCTCGCAACAGACGTCGCCGGTACCGCTTCGATATTCGCAGTCGCGGTGGACGGCCCCAACAGACGCATCACAGAAGCCCCCGGCATGATGTTCGCAAACGGCACGCTGGAAGATTCATATTTTTACTGGAGCATGATACGCGCTGGCGGACTATCGCTGCGCTGGTTCCGCGACAGCGTCGCAAACCGCGCGGGAGATCCCATGTTTTACGCGGAGATGGACACGCTTGCGGCCGATGTGCCCGCAGGTTCTCGCGGCCTTCTCTTTTATCCGTACCTTCAAGGTGCGGGGCCGGACCTTCCCGGCGCCTGCGGCGCTTTCATGGGACTGTTCGGCGCAAGCGACAGAGCCGCTATGTGGCGTTCGATACTTGAAGCCATCGCCTTTGAGTACGCGCAGATGATAAAAATTTACCGCGAATGCGGGATGCCGCTTGACGAAATAATCGGCACAGAGGGCGGCAGCAAAAGCCCACTCTGGACGCAGATCAAGGCGGACATCTTAGGCGGAGCCTACAACATCCCGACAAGAAGCGAGGGCGGCCTCATGGCCGACGTTGCCGTCGCGGCCTACGGCGTAGGCGACATCGAAGATATAAAAGAGACGATGCAGCAGTGGATAAAATTCCGCGGCCGATATGCGCCCGACCCGCACAACGCGGCCATCTACAAAAAAGTTTTTGAAGAGCGCCAAAAACTGCTTGACGGCCCCATGAAAGAAATATTCAAAGGGCTCGCCCGTCTGAGGCCCTGATAAAAATATAAATACGATACTGGAGGGGCCTGCGCAGAGCTCCTCCTTTTTTCTTGCCTTTTCATCAGCATTCCCGCCTTATTTTCTTTTACAAGATATTCTTAATGCCGTCTTAACATAAAGGCCAAAGCCTTAACGGCACTCTTATCTCTTTTGGGCTACACTCTTTTCGCAAAGGGGAAGGAGGAATAAACCATGCAGGCAGCCGTTTTGATTGTCGGTGTAATATCGGTTTTCGCCCTTGTCTATCTGGGTTATGTTTTAATGAGAGGTGACTGTCAATGAATCAAATTTTACAGTACGCGCTTTATCTGGCGCTGCTTACCGCGCTTGCAGTTCCGCTTGGATGCTACCTCAGCCGCGTTATGGACGGAGAAAAAGTTTTTCTATCCCGTATTCTCGCGCCGTGCGAAGCGGTCGTTTATAAATTGCTCCATGTCGATAAAAATGAGGATATGGACTGGAAGAAATATGCCGCCTGCGCGCTTGCTTTCAGCGCTTTGAGCCTTGCGGCTCTTTTTTCGATACTTATGCTGCAGCGTTTTCTGCCGTTGAACCCAGAGAATATCGCCGGCATGAGCTGGGATCTCGCCTTCAACACCGCGGCCAGTTTTATCACGAACACGAACTGGCAGGCCTATTCCGGCGAGTCGGCGCTCAGCTATTTCTCGCAGTCGGTGGGGCTTACGGTGCAGAATTTTGTCTCAGCCGCAGTGGGCGTTGCGGTGCTCTTTGCGCTCATACGCGGATTTTCACGCGTGCAGCAGAGGGGCGTCGGATGCTTTTGGACGGATGTCACAAGGGCGGTGCTATACGTGCTGCTGCCGCTCTCCCTTGCGCTTTCGATAGCGCTCGTCTCGCAGGGCGTAGTGCAAAACCTTAGGCCCTATCAGACGGTCGACCTTGTGGAACCTATCGTTCTTGAAAACGGCGCAAAGGTGACTCAGCAGATGATACCTATGGGGCCGCAGGCGAGCCAGGTAGCGCCAAAACAGCTGGGGACGAACGGCGGCGGCTATAACGGAACGAACTCCGCGAGCCCGCTTGAAAACCCAACGCCGTTTTCAAATCTGCTTGAGATGCTGTCGATACTGCTCATCCCAGCCGCCCTTTGTTTTTCGTTCGGGCGTTCCATCAAAGACAGACGGCAGGGAACGGCGATTTTTGCCGCAATGTTCATCGTGCTCGCCGTGTCGCTTGGCGCGGTTGCCTTCTTTGAGCAGGCGGGAACTCCGCAGCTTGCGCAGGAGGGCCTGGTGAATATTACCTCCGTAGGTCAAGCCGGCGGCAACATGGAGGGCAAAGAGACGCGCTTTGGCATCGCCTCTTCCGCAACATGGGCAGCCTTCACTACGGCCGCCTCAAACGGTTCCGTCAACTCGATGCACGACAGCTATACGCCGCTTGGCGGAATGGTGGCGATGCTCTTGATGCAGCTCGGAGAGGTCATCTTCGGAGGCGTCGGGTGCGGGCTCTACGGAATGCTAGGCTTTGTCCTCTTCACCGTCTTCATCGCGGGTCTGATGGTAGGACGAACGCCGGAATATCTTGGCAAAAAGATTGAGCCATACGAAATGAAGATGGCGGTGCTCGTCTGCCTGGCAACGCCAGTTGCGATACTTGCCGGAAGCGGAGCTGCAGCGCTTGTTCCATCGGTGGCAAAGAGCCTCGGCAACGGCGGCGCGCACGGATTTTCAGAGCTGCTCTACGCCTTTTCTTCCGCCGGCGCGAACAACGGCTCCGCCTTCGCCGGGTTTAACGCAAACACAGTTTTTCTAAACGTAAGCCTCGGCCTTGTGATGCTCTTTGCACGTTTTGTGCCGATGGTGGCGACGCTTGCCATAGCGGGATCGCTGGTGCAAAAAAAGAGAGCTGCCGCAAGCGCGGGAACTCTTTCCACATCAAACGCCATGTTCGTATTTCTCTTGGTTTTCGTTGTGCTGCTTATAGGCGCGCTCTCGTTTTTTCCAGCGCTCGCCCTTGGGCCTATAGCCGAATATTTCCAGATATTCGGCGCGTAAAGGAGCTGTAAATCATGACTGTCCAAAATAAAAACGCGCTTGCCGACCCTGCGATGGTGCGGCGCGCGGTAAAAGATTCCTTCGCAAAATTATCGCCCGCGACACAGGCGCAGAACCCCGTGATGCTTCTGGTCTACATTTCCGCAGCAATTACCACGGCGCTCTTCGTCCTCGGGCTTTTCGGCGTAAAGGACGCGCCGGTCGGCTTCACCGGCGGCATAGCGGTGATACTGTGGCTGACGGTGCTCTTCGCAAATTTCGCAGAGGCTATAGCCGAAGGGCGCGGCAAGGCTCAGGCAGATTCTCTGCGCTCCTCTCGCCGCGACGTCCCCGCACACAAGCTGGGCGACCCAAAGCGGCGCGACTCGGCGGTCGAAGTTCCCTCTTCGTCGCTGAGACGCGGAGAAGTTTTTGCGGTCTACGCCGGAGAACAGATAGCGGCTGACGGCGAGGTAATAGAGGGCGCGGCCTCCGTCGACGAATCTGCTGTCACGGGAGAATCCGCGCCCGTAATCCGCGAAGCCGGCGGAGACCGCAGCGCCGTGACCGGAGGTACGACGGTGCTCTCCGATTGGCTGGTGGTGCGCGTCACCCAAGAGCCGGGACAAAGCTTCCTCGACAAAATGATAGCTATGGTGGAGGGCGCGGCGCGCAAGAAGACGCCGAACGAAATAGCGCTGCAAATATTTCTCGTGGCGCTTTCCATCATCTTTCTGCTTGTCACCGTCTCGCTCTACACCTATTCCGCATTCTCCGCGAAGCTTGAGGGCGTGGCAAACCCCACCACGGTGACGGCGCTCGTGGCGCTCTTCGTCTGCCTCGCGCCGACTACCATAAGCGCTCTGCTTTCGGCGATCGGCATCGCGGGAATGAGCAGGCTCAACGAGGCTAACGTGCTTGCTATGAGCGGGCGCGCGATAGAGGCGGCGGGCGACGTGGACGTGCTGCTGCTGGACAAGACCGGGACCATCACTCTAGGCAACAGGCAGGCCAGCGAATTTATCCCGGTAGACGGCTGTTCAGAGGAGGTGCTCGCCGACGCGGCGCAGCTTTCATCTCTTCCCGACGAAACGCCGGAGGGTCGCAGCATCGTGGTGCTGGCAAAAAAGAGATACGGCCTGCGAGGACGCGAGATAGGCGCTGCGCACATGACCTTCGTCCCCTTTACTGCGCTTACGCGCATGAGCGGCGTGGACTGCGCGGAGTGTGAAATACGCAAAGGCGCTGCGGAGGCTGTGCGCCGTTATGTGGAGGAGGCGGACGGAGAGTACTCTGACGAATGCGCAAGAGCGGTCGAGAGCGTCTCGCGCAAGGGAGGCACTCCGCTCGTCGTTGCTAAAAACCATAAGGTGCTCGGCGTCATCTACCTGAAAGACATCGTAAAGGACGGCGTAAAAGAAAAATTCGCCGACCTGCGGAAGATGGGTATCAAGACCATTATGATAACAGGCGACAACCCCGTTACGGCGGCGGCTATCGCGGCGGAAGCAGGAGTGGACGATTTTCTTGCCGAGGCAACGCCGGAGGCGAAGCTTTCAATGATCCGCGACTATCAGGCGAAGGGGCATCTGGTGGCGATGACCGGCGACGGCACGAACGACGCGCCGGCGCTGGCCCAGGCCGACATCGGGCTGGCGATGAATTCGGGCACGCAGGCGGCCAAGGAGGCGGGCAACATGGTGGATCTGGACTCCGATCCGACCAAGCTGATCGACATCGTGCGCATCGGAAAACAGCTTTTGATGACGCGCGGCAGCCTAACCACCTTCTCAATCGCAAACGACCTTTCAAAATATTTTGCGATAATCCCGGCGCTCTTCATGGGGCTCTACCCGGGGCTTGCCGCGTTGAACCTGATGGGGCTGCACAGCGCGCAAAGCGCAATTTTCGCCGCGATAATATACAACGCGCTGATAATCATAGCGCTCATCCCCCTTGCGCTCAAAGGAGTAAAATATCGCGAGCTTCCGGCGGGAGCGCTGCTTTGCCGCAACCTGCTCGTCTACGGCGTCGGGGGCATCATACTCCCGTTCATCGCGATAAAACTGATAGATATGCTGCTTGCGGCATTTATGTAACGACCGCTCTGGTCAGGGAGGAATATTTTATGGGATACGGCATCTTTAAAAAGGCGGCGGGCTTTCTGCTGCTAATGACGGTGATATGCGGGCCGCTCTACATGCTTACGGTGACGGCCGCGGCGCAGGCGCTCTTTCCGCATCAGGCAAACGGCAGCGTCATTGAGATAAACGGCAAAAGATACGGCAGCGAACTTCTGGGCCAGCCTTTCAGCGATCCGGGGCATCTGTGGGGGCGCGCGATGAACGTCGACCTTAAAAACTATAAGGCCGCAGACGGCCGCGCGGTGATGTACGCAGCGCCGAGCAACATAAGCCCCGCCAGCAAAAATTATGAGAAATCAATAGCGGAGCGCGCGGCCAAAATGACGGCGGCGCACGCAGGCGCGGCGCCAGTCCCGGTGGAGCTGGTCACAATTTCAGGCAGCGGGCTCGACCCTGAGATTTCGCCTTCAGCCGCTCAATACCAGACGGCCCGCATCGCGGCGCACAGAGGCATCGAGGAAAAAGAGGTGCGGGCGGTAATCAAAAAATATACGACTGGCCGTTTTCTAGGCCTCTTTGGAGAGCCGCGCGTCAACGTGCTCAAGGTAAATCTTGCGCTTGACGGAGTGCTATAATTTCAGGATACGCTTAACAGACGCTCCAGCTTCATTCGACACTAGACCTATGGAGGGGTAACAATGGACGAACGGCCCCAGCCCGAAGAGCTGCTTCGGGAATATGACCTTAAAACAGCTCCCGCCGGGGGCAAGCTTAAAATTTTCTTCGGGTACGCAGCGGGCGTCGGCAAGACCTACGCGATGCTTGAAGCGGCGCACCGCGCGCAGAAAGACGGGATCGACGTTGTAGCCGGACACATCGAGCCGCACACGCGCCCTGAGACGGAAGAGCTTCTTGACGGACTGGAGCAGCTGCCGCCGCTAATAGTAAAACATAAAGGGCTTACGCTGCACGAGTTCGATCTCGATACCGCCCTCAAACGCAAGCCTAAGCTGATACTGGTAGACGAGCTTGCCCACACAAACGCCGACAGCTGCCGCCACAGCAAACGCTATCAGGACGTCGAGGAACTTCTGCGCGCTGGCATCGACGTGTATACCACGGTCAACGTGCAGCATCTTGAAAGCTTGAACGACCTTGTCTCCTCCATAACCGGCGTCACTGTGCGGGAACGCGTGCCAGACAGGATCTTTGACGCGGCGGAGCAGGTGGAGGTCGTAGACATCGAACCGGACGACCTCATAGCAAGGCTGAAAAACGGCAAAATATACCGCGAGGAACAGGCGCAAAAGGCGCTATCCGCCTTTTTCAGCAAAAAAAATCTGGCCGCGCTTCGCGAGATAGCGCTGCGCCGCACGGCAGACCGCCTCAACCGCTCGGCGCAGAGGACGCCCGGCGGAACAAACGCCGGCGAGCACGTCATGACCTGTCTTTCGGCGGCGCCCTCCAACGCGAAGGTCATCCGCACCGCGGCAAGAATGAGCGGAGCCTTCGACTGCCGTTTTACTGCGCTATTCGTAGAGACTACAGGTTTTGCTGAGATGGGAGCGGAGACGGCGCGGCGGCTTCGCCAAAACATCAAGCTTGCGGAAGACCTGGGCGCGCAGATCACCACCGTCTACGGCGACGATATCGCCTCTCAGATAGCAGAATACGCGAAACTGAGCGGCGTGACAAAGATAGTGCTGGGGCGAACCAACCACCGCCGTTTTATTTTCAGTCCCGGCAAAAGTCTGATAGACGCGTTGACGACGCTTGCGCCGACGACAGATATATACATCATACCGGATCATCAGCCGCAGTACCGGCCCGGCTTTCGGCTGCCGTGGCACGGCCCGGCAACCGCCCTCTGGAGGACGGCGGCAGATCTGTCAAAAGGACTTCTGCTTGCTTCGGCCGCCACTCTTGTCGGACTGTTTTTTTTCAGCGCCGGCATAAGCGAAGCCAACATAATAATAATCTACCTGCTGGCAGTGCTCCTTGCAGCCCAGTGGACCGGCAGCCGGCTCTGCGGAGCGTTCGTCTCCCTCATCAGCGTGCTCTTCTTCAATTTTTTCTTCACGGAGCCCAGGTTCACGCTCGCCGCTTACGACGCAGGCTACCCCGTCACCTTCG
>JAVVPF010000049.1 GCA_036655895.1 Cloacibacillus sp.
GGAGTGGTCCTCCTTCAGATGACGGCTAAAATCGTCCGCCGTCCCGCAGTCAAGGTGCGTCACGCCCCCGCAGTCCAAACATTTTAAATGAAGGTGCGCCGTGCAGCCCTCCGCGCCGAGGCGGTAGGTGGCGCCGTCGCCCTTCTCCGCGATATATTTGAGCACGGCGTTGTCGGAGGCGAGCGCCTCAAGCTGCCGGTAGACGGTAGTGCGCCCAATCTTCGCCCCGCGCGCCTCAAGCAGGCCGCACAGGTCGTCCACCGAAAAGCAGCGCGCCGGATGCTCCTTTAGCAGCGCAAGAAGCGTCTCATGATTTTTTGTCCTGTAGCGTCCCCGTGTCCCCATGATTTATTTTCTCCAATATGAAATTCAATTCCATATTCATTTATAACATATCCTCCGCAAAATCGCAACGCCGCGCGCAGAACTTATGGCCGCGCGGTGCGGATAGGCATAAAACCTTTGCGATATCGCTGGGTTGGTATAGAATATAAAGATGAAAAATAAATCAGAGCCTGTTTTTACAAATGGACTCCCGAAATGGAGATGCACTATAGCTATGAAATTTATAAATTATGCAAAAGCGGCGGCGGCCGCCGTCCTTTGTATCTCGCTTGCGGGCGCGGCCCCGCTTGCCGCCTCCGCTGTTACTAAGGCGCAGCTTTTGCCGGTCATTGAGCAGAGCCTTGGGCGCGCGACGCCGGATAAATATCTTTCAAAGCCCGCGGGCGACATCACGCGCGCCGACGCTCTGCGCCTCGCGCTTGAATCTATGGGCTGGGGCTTCGCCGTCACCGCGGTGGACCAGGCGGCGCTGCTGCCGGAGTGGCCCGAGGTGGAGGGCGTTTCCTACATCGCCTCACACATGAAGCCGCAGGCTCCGGCCGAGATGCTGAAAGACCTCGCCGCGCCGCTTTCCGACGACGACGTGAAGGCGATGGCGACGTGGCTCAACTACTGTAAAAAGAGCGTCGGGATGCGCGCCTCGTTTCCATGGGAGGGGACGGAGCTCTTGCTCATAAAACGCGGCGTAGGCACGCCGGGAGGCCCGGCAAACGGCGACATGAAAAACGGCGTCAACGAGCCGCTCTTTGCCGCCATACTGGCTGTAGATATGAATAAGACTCCGACGCAGATAGCGACCGCCGTTATGATAGGCGCGAAAAAGGCGGCGCTTGCCACCATCGCCGCCGAAAATTACGGCGTCGTGGGCGGCATAAACGGAGGCTACTTTGCCGGCGCGAAGCCCATCGGCGTGCTGCGCCGGCAGGGGTATTCCGACAACGTGAAATTCTGGCCCAACCGCTCCGCCTTCGCGTGGACGGCAGAGGGAGAATATAAGTTCATCGATGGGAAAGTTTCAGGCAACATATCCGCCATCCGCGAATACGACAAATACACAGAGGTGCTCCAGGCAGGGCCTCTGCTGATGAAGGACGGCGCGCCCGCGCAGAACACGGAAAACATCCAGCCGAACGTCCTGAACTTCCGTCATCCGCGCACCTTCGTAGGCAGCGACGGCAAGCGTATCTATTGGGGCGTAATAGACGGGCGCGACAACATGCACAGCGTCGGCCTCACGATGCCGGAGCTTCGCTCCTTTATGGCCTCGCTTGCGATGAAGGAGGCGCTGAATCTTGACGGAGGCGGCTCAAGCTCCCTCTGGTGGCGCGGCATGACCTTCACGCTGCCAAGCAACGCAAAAGATATGGAACGCCCCATCCCGTACGCGATACTGATGTTCGAGCCGGGCGCGGGAGTAAGAAACTAGCGCGGCGAGGCCATAAGGGGTATCCAGCGGTTTTATTTTCCTCCGAAGCCGAACCATTTTTTAGCATCTTTCGTATATTGGATGCCCATGATGCCGTTTTTGATTCCGGAATAGTTGCCATTGCCGTTAGAGGAGATCCATCTAAATAACAGTACGTTTTCATCGGTGAGCAAAAAATCTGTGCTGTTTTCAAAACCGTATTCCAAAGGATTGTACCATATCAACTTTTGTTCTGCTGGCGTCGTCAAATCTTTCATTGTATAAACGGAAGCCCCGGCCGGCATAATAGCCTGCAGCTCTTTTTTAGAAAAACCGGGAACAAGGTCTATGTTGTAAACTTTTACGCCTACGGAATTTTCATTTCCTCCCCAGAGACGGATCCCAGTTTTGGGCCGATTGAGGGGAAAGTCATCCATAGGCATGGAGTATAATGTTTTTATGATGTTTTTGTCCTCCGTGCCCCATTTAGTGTTGCCCATCTGTTCCCGTACGTTCATCTCCATGCCCCTTGCAATAACAGTGACATCTTTTTTTGTCTGGTCATTATAGCCTCCGACATAATGCAGTTTCATGGGATACCATGGCGTTGCATTGCCGCCGCCCCAGTCGAGGATATGCTTTGCGATATTTATTAGTTGATTGTTAAAGTCACTGAAATTGCAGACGGTGAATTGATAGGTTTTCTTCTCATTCGGGGTCTCTTCCGGCTCTGGAGATTGTGGTATCTCAGAGACGAAGCGGCCGTACCATACTGGTTCTGAATAATAGAAATCTGGCCCGATATAAAAAGGATCTCTCGCTTCAAGCGCCGTTCTGTCTTTATCAGAAAGTTTGTCGATAACTTCCTTTTTGGGTTTAAGGTACTTCATCCTAACGATATAATGCGGTTCTTCTTTTTTGCCGTCCATATAATATTCGAGTATGGTGTACATGACGCGTGTGCGTTGCGTGAAGATGTCACTCATGAAATCGTTTCCGCCATAAAATAGTTTATTCTGCATATATCTTGGAGAATACTCAAGATTGTTTCCGGCAGGCATTACTCCATACGAGGAGTACCACTTCGCGCCGCCATAAGGTATCTCCTGTGAGGTTAAAGTTGTAACGGATGTCTTGTCGTCTGTAGTCGGCCAGCTGCCGCTCCCTGCATTGTATGTCTGTACATTCCGGATAAACAGGCGAATCGGAAATGATTTTCGAGCGTTGTCATACTGTAGTACGTACCCATACAGAAGCTCTGATGGAGTAGCGGCCTTGTTCTTATTGTCCCTTCCGTTTAGCAGCAGCCCGTAGCCCGCGACGTCCACGTTTTCCGCCTCAACGATTATGGAATAATTGGATATGGAAGAGAACGACGTTTTCTTTTTTCCGCCAGGATTGTCATTTTCAAGGCTGTTTCGCCTGGCTTCTGCGATATATTTTAACGCTACGGTCGCGACAAGCGCAGGCGCATTGTTGCCCCCATTTGGGTTGATCCTAACGACCTTCTCTCCGTCTGTCGATATTTCCAGCTTAACAGATGAATCTGGTGTGGAGTATATGTCGTCTGTATTTTCTCCCGTTTCAAGAAACTTGATCCAGTCCCTCCAGAACGGACTTTGATTGTTTTCCGCGGTCAGTTCTACAAACGGTCCCCATACCGGTTCCTTCTCAGGAAAACCGGCCGCTTTTGGTATGACGCGGCATTTTATTACGCCGTAGCCGCCACCATCCCATTTTATTTTTCCAGAGGCTGTGGAGATGTAAAAGTCCCCGCTAACCGCAATAGTTTGACCCAAGAGCGGATCTCCTGCTGCGTCGGTCAATTTCCAATATTTTCTGCCTATAATGGATGAATTTGGAGGCTCTGTGGATATATCGGCAGAGGCTTCTGTGCCGCCTGAGATATACCATTCAACCAGAGATTCGTCTGTGAGGTTTGACGCGTCGTCAGCTTGAAGAGTGTACTTGGCCGTAAGCTCCTTTACCTCTGTTTTCAAGACATCCTTTTTGTTGCTTACGTCTGTCGCTCCGTTGAATATCTTTATATCTGTTACGGTGTAGTCGGTTCCCTGGGTGATGTAAAAGAGCACCGGCCCGGCGTAGAGGTCGCCGGAGATATTGCCCTGCTTGCCGGGGGCGTTGAAGAGGCCCAGCTCTATTTCGACCTTGTGCTCTTTGTTTTTGTATTCGGAGGTGAAGGAGGTTTTCAGTATGTAGTTTTTGTCGTCGGAGGCGGCATCAGATTGCGGCATCGAAAACGACAGTTCTTTTATGTGCTCGGAGCCTTCAAACGGAAGGTCGCCGTCTTTGTTTCTTTCTGTCACGACGCCGTTTGAGAGGAATATGTAGTGCTCGTTTTGCGCCGCCGTGGGTGGCACGGCACCAAGGATTTTTATAGTGTCCATTCGGGAGCTATCGTGGTATTGAAGCGGCACGTTGTTTATGTCCGAGGCGCACCGACGGTAGAAGGCGTCGGAGGTGTAGCGCGCGTCGTTGATGGCGACGCCCGCGGCTTCGGCTATGTCGTAAATATTGAGCGACTGGCGCATCGTCACAAGCACGGCGACGATGACGACCATTGAGATTATCATGGCTACAAGTATCTCTACGAGAGTAAAGGCCTTTTTTCTGTTCATTATTTATCCCTCACGGCTATATATATCGGGGCCGACGTGCGTCCCGGCAGCATGTAGCGGTAGACGGAGTAGTTTATAGTTTTTGCCGTGCCGCCGTCTGAGAACTCCAATTTTGCGCTGGAGTTCGTTTTTGTCACCTTGTCCGAAGTTTCGGGGGCGTCTTCGTGGAGCAGGCTTCTTTTTAACAGATATTTTTCCGCGTCGTTTCTCAGCGACTGCTGCGCTATGGTGGCGGCCTCTGAGTCCACTATCATACGGAGCGAAAGAATGATGGTGGCAGCCACCGCCGCCACTCCCACCGTGAGCAGGATGGCTGCGATAAGCGTCTCTGGGAGTGAAAATCCGCGCCTTCTCACTGGGGGGCGCTCCATGTTATTTTTTTGCCGCCGAGGTTGAACGAGGCGGCGATTTTTGCGACGCTGCCTTTAAAGTCCTTCGTGTCGGAGGCCTCGGAGGCTACGGTGTAGTTGTCGTAGCCATACGTTTTTTTTATTGTCGTTTTGGTGTAGATGGTGACCTTTGTCGCAGGGTCTGTTATCTCAGCCTCCGCGGTGACGCCGGTCTTTAATTTTTCCGCGCTGAAGTCGGCGGAGGTGATGTCGCCGCTTATGACGGCTTCGGCGGCGATGTTTGCGAAGGAGCGCGCGGCGTAGGCGAGCCGTTCTTTTACGAGCTGCTCGTTCTGGAATATTTCTGTTTTTTTAGTGAGCGTTCCTATATTTAAAATGACGGCGCAAAGGCTCAGCAAAAGTATGAAGCAGATGAGCACGGTGATCACCGTGGCCGCGCCTCTGTGCCGCGCGCCGTGCGCCTTTTGTTTGTATTCGTCGTTTATTTTCATAACATCACAGCCTTAAAGTCCAGATTTCATTGCGCCTTTTGTTTTGCGTTGATAGTGCAGCGCAAGCGGGAGCGCGCGCCCGCGGTACCATTGATATTATCGCATAAGTGCCATACATTGTACAACGATTTGCGAAGATACGCGGCGGGCTTGAGTCTGCTTTGCGCCTTTGCGCGCCGCTTTCGCAAGAGGCTTTCTCCGCCCGTCATTTGCCCGTCATTCTGTGAAATCCTTCACCATCGTCCGTTCTTTCAGTGTATAATAGTTATGAAATGGTGACGTATCGGTGTTGAAAAATGCAATGACTCTTAAAGGCTTTGGAGGACTACAGATGACTGAGGTTATAGTTTGTGTCGGAAGCTCCTGCCATCTCAAGGGGGCGAAAACGGTGGTCGAAGGGCTTACACGGCTGGTTGCGGAGCGCGGGCTCTCGGAATCGGTGAAGCTTTCCGGCTCTTTCTGCATGGGGCGCTGCGAGGTTCCCGGCGTCTCTGTTAAGGTGAACGGCGAAACTCATTTCGTCATGCCCGACGAAGTGGAAAGTTTCTTTGACAACGTCATAGCGGGTGGTTTGAAATGAAATATATAAATGTGGCGGAGGCGAACTGCAAGAACTGCTACAAGTGCCTTAAGGTATGCCCCGTGAAATCAATAAAGTACAGCGACAACCACGTAGAGGTGTTGGAAAACGAGTGCATCCTCTGCGGGCGCTGCATACGCAACTGTCCGCAGCACGCAAAGTCCCTCATCCATGACATTTCGGCGATAAAAGAGGCGGTGAGCGAGAGCCGGCGCGTGAAGGTGGCGGCGCTTGCGCCCTCCTATGTCGCGTCGTTTGGCGCGGCCAACCG
This sequence comes from Cloacibacillus sp., assembly GCA_036655895.1. Lineage (NCBI taxonomy): Bacteria > Thermotogati > Synergistota > Synergistia > Synergistales > Synergistaceae > Cloacibacillus > Cloacibacillus sp. The sequence goes on from JAVVPF010000049.1 coordinate 6,082, forward strand.
TCTGCGGCTTGCGGGCGCGCTGAAGGAGCTGGGCTTTGACGCGGTGGAGGAGACCTCTGTCGGCGCGCACGCCGTGACGCTTGAATATGCTCGGATACTTGAAGGCTGCGGGCCGGACAATATGATAAGCACCTGCTGCCCGACGACGGTCTTTTTGGTGCAGAAATATTTTCCAGAGCTGACGGGCCAGCTTGCGCCGGTCATTTCTCCGATGGAGGCGCACGGCGCGCTTTTAAAAAAGAAATACGGAGAAGAGGCGCTCGTCGTCTTTTTCGCGCCCTGTATCTCTAAGATAGAGGAGGCGCGCACGGCAGAGAGGCCCTATATCGACGGCGTAGTCACCTTCAAGCAGCTTGCGATATGGCTCTCCATCAAGAATATCGAACTGGACAAATGCGAAGAGGGCTTTTTCGGCAACGACGCAAGCGCCTCCGCCGTCTACCCAGTATTTGACGGCATCGTGAAGGACGTGAAGGCGAACCTCCCCGCCGATTCAAAGGCGCTTCAAAAATATACCTTCCTCAGCGTACAGGGCGCGAAGGATCTGATAGAGCTGCTGGAGGAGATGCGCGAAGGCCGCATACACAACTGTTTTGTGGAGGCCTCCGCCTGTTTTGGAAGCTGCGTCAACGGCCCGGAAAAGCCGGATACGGAGTATCACCCGATAAGCACGAGCCTTGATATGCTGCGTTATCTGGACGGCGTGAAGGAGATAAAAGAAATAAAAGAGGAAGAGGCCGCGTGCCTTGACCTCGCCCACCGCATAGTCCCCGCGCCGGTCAAAGAAGAGATTCCGGACGAGTCGGAGATCCGCGCGATAATGGCGCAGATAGGCAAGACGACTCCGGCGCAGGAGCTGAACTGCGGAAGCTGCGGCTACCGGACCTGCCGCGACAAGGCCGTCGCCGTCTATCAGGGCAAGGCCGAGCTTTATATGTGTATGCCTTATATGAGCCAAATATCGGAGACGCTCGCAAACGTCACGCTCTCCGTAAGCCCGGACTATATCATCGCCGTGGATAAAAATATGACGATAAAGGAATGCAACCTAGCGGCGCAGCAGCTTTTCGGCCGTATGAAGAATGAAATAGTGGGACGGCGCATAGACGAGTTCCTCGACCCGTTGGACTTCGCGCTGGCGATAGACGGCGAGGAGAGCGTTCCGCAGCATAAGGCGGACTACCCGGAACGCGGCATCACCGTGAACCAGACCGTCATATACGCGCCGGAACAGGGACTGGCCATCGCCTTCCTGCACGACGTCACGAGGCAGGAGCGCGAGATGGAGGCCGTCAACAAACTGAAGATGGACACGATGGAGATGGCGCAGAACGTCATCGACAAACAGATGACCGTAGCGCAGGAGATAGCGAGCCTGCTTGGCGAGACGACGGCGGAGACCAAAGTGACGCTTACCAAACTCAAGGACCTGATCGTATATGACGGCGCAAAAAATGGATAGTCTCTGCATAGATACCTGTTACAACAGCCTCAACAAAAAAAACGAAGAACTCTGCGGCGACCGCGTTCAGGTAATAAACTCGCCTGACGGAGTGCTCCTTGTGCTTTCGGACGGGCTGGGAAGCGGCGTCAAGGCAAACATCCTTTCGACGCTCACCTCAAAGATAATCTCCACGATGATAAGCCGCGGCGCGACGATAGAAGACACGGTGGACACCATCGCGCATACGCTGCCGGTCTGCAAATACAGAGGCATCGCCTACTCCACCTTCATGATACTGCACATAGCGAAGAACGGAGACGGATACCTGACGGAGTACGACAACCCGCCCTGCATGATGATACGCGACGGACGGCATCTCCCGTTTGAATACGAGGAAAAGACGATAGAGGGCAAGCTCATCCGCGAGGCGCGTTTCAAAGCGGAGCCGGGCGACTATTTCGTCATTGTAAGCGACGGTGTGACCCAGGCTGGCATGGGAGAGACGCTCTCCTTCGGCTGGGGCTGCGACGAGGTCGCCGCCTACCTCTGCGAACCGTGCGGCAAAAAACTTTCCGCGCCGCGCGTCATAGAAAGCGTGCTTACTGTGGCGAAGGATCTTTACCTCGGCAAGCCCGGCGACGACACCACGGTATCCGTGGCGCACATACTGCGGCCTAAGACGGTCAATCTCTTTTCCGGCCCGCCGAAAAATCCGGAGGATGACAAGCGGCTAGTAGAGGACTATATGAACTCAAACGGCATGCACGTCGTAAGCGGCGGCACCAGCTCCGAGATACTTTCGCGCGAGTTAAAGCGCCCGCTCCACGTCAACATCGACTACACCGACAGCGACCTGCCGCCCACCGCAAGCATCGAGGGCATAGATATGGTGACGGAGGGCGTGCTGACGCTGAAAAGGACGATAGAGCTGCTTGAAGCCTGCGCCGATACGCGGGCGCTGCCAGCGCGCACGAAACAGCTCGACGCGCAGGACGGAGCGGCGAAGCTGGCGCGCGTGCTGGTTGAGGAATGCACGGACCTGCGGCTCTTCATAGGAAAAGCCGTCAATCCGGCGCATCAGAACCCGGACTTTCCAACCGAACTGCGCGTAAAGTCGCGTCTGCTGGACGACCTGGGGGCGGCTATGGAGCGTATAGGACGCAGAGTTGAGAAAAAATATTACTGAGCCTTTGGCGGCGCGGCAAACAAAACGCGGGACGGAGCGCGTGGGAGCATGAGCTTCGCCGCGCAGAAGTATCGCGGCGCGCCGCTTTTTGGCACGCTTTCTGAAATACTCACCGAGGCGCAAGCCTCGCTTGTTGCCATGACGGGCGGCGGCGGCAAAAGCTCGCTGCTTTACGGGCTTGGCGCCGCGCTTTGCGCGGCGTGTCCCGTGCTGCTTACCACGACGACGAAAATATTCAAGCCTAAGCCCGAAGAGTGCGCGAACGTCGTCGTCGGGCCGCTTTGCTTTGCCTGCGAGCTTCTGCGAAATACGCGCCGCCCCGCAATGATTGCGGCCGCCGCAGCAGCCGCGGGCGAAAAGCTTGTCGGATACGAGCCGGAGGAGCTTTCCGCGATAAAGGCGCTCCAAGACGAACGCCTCGTAATTGCCGAATGCGACGGTTCGCGCGGCCGTTCGGTAAAACATTACGAAAGCTGGGAGCCGCCGGTGCCGCAGAGGACGGACGTGCTTTTTGCCGTGGCGGGCGCAGACGCGCTCTTTGCGCCGGTCTGCGAGGCTAGCGTCTTTCGCGCCGTGGAGTTTTGCGCAGAACACGGCGCGGCCGCAGGCTGCGCCCTCTCTTTGCCGCTTTTTATGAAATACCTGACGCACGAAAACGGGCCGCTCAAAA
>JAVVPF010000050.1 GCA_036655895.1 Cloacibacillus sp.
CCATGTCCGCGTCTCCGGTGAAGGTGACGAGCACGCCCGGCTTGAGCCATTCAGTCTCTATGCGCGGGAAGTCGCCGCCGCCCGTCGCGATTGAGATGACGTCCGCCTGACGCACAGCTTCTTCTATTTTATCCGTCACTGTTACGTTGATTCCAAGTTTGGCGCTTTCGTCCTCGGCCCATTTCTTGCCTTTTTCAAGGTTGATGTCGTAAAGGACCGCGCTGTCTATCGTTGGTACCGCCGTCTTTATCGCAAGCAGCGCCGCTCTGTTGATGACGCCTCCGCCGATTACGCCGACTGTCTTTGCGCCTTTGCGCGCCAGATGACGGGCCGCGACTCCGGGAACAGCTCCAGTGCGCATTGCGGAGATGAGGTTGCCGCTCATTATTGTGAAGGGGCATCCGGTGTCAGCGTCGTTCAGGATTGTTGTTAGCACTGAACGCGGAAGGCCGCGCTGTGTGTTGGCCGGGTTTGAGCCGTACCATTTCTCGCCGCAGATCTTATATTTGCCGCCGAGATAGGCTATCATCGACATGAATCGACGGTCAGGTCCTGTTACTGGCATACCGGGGAAGCGTTCTGTCTCCGGGAAGTAGATCATCTGTCCGTGTTCGTTTTCAAGGGGGCCGCCCATGAGGTAGTCGCCTTTTCCTATAAGGCTGAATACTCCTTCGATAACGTCAATGCAATCACCCATGTTCATTACGCCTACTTCTATAAGATCCGTCTGTGATAGAAGCAATGTCTTTACTGCCTGTCCCGCCATTGTTATTACCTCCTAAAAAATTTTTTATATTTTTTGTGCTTTGCTTTGCTTTGCGTACTGTGCTGCTTAAAGAATCTTTTACGCTATTGCCGTATCCAGCAGATATTCGCCGCGCGCATAACGGTTCCAATGGAACTTTTCTATCGGCAGCTCCGTCTTTCCGAAAAGAATCTGCTCCGCCACCATCTCGCCGGCAACGGGGCCGAACATAAAGCCGCGCGAACCGGAGACGTTCATCCAGAACCCTTTGAGCTCGTCGGCCTCGCCTATTACGGGCTGCATGTCAGGCGTTATGTCGTACATGCCGGACCACTGGCGCACTACGCGTATGCCCTTTGTGCGGGGAAGGACATGGTTCAATATCCCCGTCATATATTCAAGGAAATTCCAGCTGTCGCCCATCTCGTAGTCATTGAACGGCGCCGCTTCATTGCGGTAGCGGCTGGGGCCGCAGCCCGCTATTATCGAACCGTGCGGACGCTGCTGCATGTAGAAATCAGGGTCGTAGCTCATGAGGAATGTGGGGCAGACATTGAAATCAACCGGCTCCGTTGCGAAAATCTCATGGCGTTCGCCGTGTACGGGGATACTGAGCCCCGCCATAGCGGCGACCTTGCCGGACCAGGAACCGGCGGCGTTGATAACGATATCGGTATCAATGTTTCCCTTGTTGGTGCAGACGCCCTTTACCGCGTCGCTTGTCATCTTAAAGCCCGTCACTTCGGTAAACTTTTCGATGATGACGCCCTCGCGTTTTGCAGCCTCCTGATGCGCAAAATTCGTAAGCATGGGGTCGGCGTGCCCGTCGCGCTTATACCAGTAGAAACCCTTTACATCTTCTACGTTGAGTCCCGGGCAAAGCTCCTTTGCTTCGTCGTGCGAGAGCATTCTTGAAGGGACTCCAAGCGAATTCTGAAGTTTTATACATTTTTTGAAGTTCTCAAGCTGCGCGTCGGAATAGGCCATAAATAGATAGCCGTTCTGGTAGAGTCCGATATCCATTCCGAGCTCTTCTGCAAGATGCTCGTACTTTTCTATGCAGGCCTTGCCCAGTATTATGTTGAGCTCTCCGCCCCACGTAGCTCTGAACGCCGCGGCGCAGCGTCCTGTGGCGCCTGATGCCGCCGTGTTTTTCTCAAGGAGCACGACATCCTTCATGCCCAGCTTTTTAAGGTAATAGGCCGTAGCCATCCCCATCATGCCGCCGCCCACCACTACGGCATCGGCCGTTTTCTTCCAGCTCATTCGAAATCTCCTCCTTTACGCGCAGTCAGACAGCTTTTTATCGGTTTCACAGGAGGGCGGATGGTTCCCGAAGGTATCTCTGAGACGGGAACGCCCGTTACCTTTGATATCTCCCTCAGGATGATGTCTCTGCATCCCCTTCCCTGGCATGGCCCCATGCCTACGCGCAAAAGACGCTTGAGCTCGTCAAAAGTATCGTAGCCGCGCGGGATCCATTCGCGGATCTCTTTAAGCGTTATCTCCTCGCAGCGGCAAACGACGATATCCTCTTCCATCTTCTCAAAATCCACATTTGAGTGATCATGACCACAGCAGCAAGACATCTACTTCACCACCCTGACCGCGCGGACCTGGCCGACAAATTCCTTCGGCACAGATACGTGCAAAACTTTTGTAGAATCCTTCCATGGTTCGGTGACATTCTCCACCGTACCCTCAGCTACCACCTCGCCAGTCCTGTCAAGGCAGGAGACTTTGGCGCCCTTTTCAGGGATCGGAAGCAGTTCGTGAGGCATCTTTATAAGGGCCTTGTCCGGCGCAAAGGTAAGATCGATAACAAAACAGGCAAGCCCCGGGCACTTCGCAACGCAGAGGCCGCAGCCCGTGCATTTTGTATAGTCGATTTCAGGATTGTCGTTGATGTCTGAAAACGGCTTGACCGCTCCCGCGGGGCAGCTTGTAGCACAAGGATTGCAGGGGATACGCTGCGGACATTCGATAATTACAAGTCCGCCCTTCTTGTTTTCCCACAGCTCCTTTGGAGGAAGGACTGCGCCAACACACTCTCCCGTGAGAACTCCGCTGTAAAAAAGTTTGTCTTTATCCATTATTCGTCACCCCACCCTGTCACTTGAGCCAGCGCAAGTCCGCTTCTGATCTTCTCTCCCGCTTCGCCGCGGCGCAGAGAACTCAACCTTTCGTGATATTCGTCGAATTTTTTGGCGTCCACCGTAAGACCGAGAGATTCCGCCGCCGCAAGCCCCGCGATTCGCCCTTCCACCATCGCAGCGCTCGCCTCTTCTATACCTGCCGCGTCTCCCGCGATCCAGATATCCGAATGGCTGGTGCGCAGCTTCGGGTCGCGCATCGGCACGTGGCCGCAGAGCTGAGGGATAAACTTCATCTGACATCCCGCCTGCCAAAGCATTTCATTGGTCGGCGTAAGCCCGACCGCAAGGCAGATGACGTCACAGTCGATATGGGAAAGTTCGCCGGTGTCGATATTCTGAATGACGGCGCCGTTTACGATATCCGTTCCCAAGGCGGCCTTTATCGTGTGTCTAAGAAGTATCGGGACTCCAAGACGGCGTATCTTCGCCGCATGCACCCAATAGCCGCCTATCTTCGGAAGCGCTTCAAGCACAGCCGCTGTCTCCACGCCGGCCTGCATGAGCTGGTAACTTACAATAAGCCCGATATTCCCCGCGCCTATCATAAGCACGCGCTTGCCCGGCACCACTCCGTAAACATTCATCAGGGTCTGCACAGCACCCGCGCCATACACTCCGGGGATGTCATTGTTCGGGAAGGGGATTATCCGTTCCTGCGCTCCGGTTGCCATGATCATCTTCTTCGGCTTGATCTTGAAGTATTCCTCTTCGCCGCGCATCACAGTTACGATCCCGTCGTTCTTGTAATAGCCGATGGCCGCCGTGTTGGTAAACGCCTCGACTTTATCGCCGCACGCTTTTATCTCATCAAGGATCAGACCGGATATTTTATAACCGCGCGTGCCGGCGTGTTCGTCTTTGCTGCCGAAAAATTTATGCGTCTGTTTTACAAGCTGTCCTCCAAGGTGAAGGTCGCTTTCAAGCACAGTCACCTTCGCGCCGCAGGCTGCCGCCTCGGCCGCGGCGCTCAGCCCCGCAGCTCCTCCGCCCACAACAAGGATGTCGGTAGTTTTTACTTCGCCCATGAGTTAAGCCCCCTCTTTCATCGGAACTGCGCCCTTGCCGTGCTGGGTTTCAATCTTCATGCCCTGTTTCAGAGGCGTGACGCATGTTCTCACGTTAGGGACGCCGTCAACAACCATAAAGCAGGAACTGCATTTGCCGATCGCGCAGAAAAATCCGCGCGGACGCTTCATTTCCGGAGTCACCCTATAGATGTGGACCCCATTGGAATGCAGAGCCATAGCGATAGGCTCGCCCTCAAAACCTTCCAGTTCCTTACCGTCAAAATCAAACTTGACCTTACGCCCGTGCTCATAATTAAGAACGGGATGCTGGTTGATTAATTGCACTGACCTCACTCTCCTTATCGTTGAGCTATTGCTGAATTATGTTTTATATATGGCAATTTCATAACATAAAATTCCAAAAGCCGTCGTTATTTTTTCTTAACTTGATAATAAGAGAGTATATGATATACTGAAGAATGTCAATCATTATTTTATAAAAAAGAAAAATATTCTTCTATTTCAACAATGTGCTTCTTTACCTTTTCTCAAAACGACAAATTTTTGGCGACCATATCGACGCTACTGCTAGCGTCAACACGGCCGCCAATTATTAATTATTCGCAATCAATTATTTAACAACGTCTTTAGATTCCGCTTTCACCGCACAGTCATGCCCGTATGTAAGCTTAGAAACAAAATATGCCGCGAGTAGCGCAGGAAACACGCCAACCAAGCGAGCATCAAGATACGCATTCATCGGCGAAATCTGCCACAACACCGTTCCAAAGAAACCAAACACCATAGTCCACAGAGCCGCAGTCCCCGTATACTTATCCCAAAGCAGCGTCATACAGGTAACAACTGCAAACGGGTTCCCCATGCTGGCCCAAGCAAATGAAACTATTGAGTAAACCATACTCGCCGGCAACAGGAACGCCAACGCTAACGCCGCCAGCCCAACCACCACGGTTACACATCGCGAAATAAACAATTCTTTCTTGGGACTAAGCTTCTTCCCTTTCATTATCACAGGCTTAAGTATATTTTCTGAAAATTCAGAGGAGGTAACGATAAGCATAGAATCTGCGGTAGACAACATTGCGGCAATAGCCCCCGTTACGCATATAGCAGCCAGAAAGGGCGGGAATATTTTCAAAACAACCAAAGGCATTATCATTTCCGCATCCGCAATATTATTTGGACCAAAAATCGCAAGCCCCACAAGCCCAATCAAAATAGCGCCACTATAGCCAAGCACAGTCCACACGCATGCTATATTTCGACCAGTTCTCCAAGCAGCTTCATCCTTCATTGCCATAAAACGTACCGTAAGATGGGGGCATCCGCCCAAATAAGCAATGATCCAAGCAAGATTGCTAGCTATCATAAACCCCGCGAAAATGCCCTTAGTGCCAGCAGTCCAATCCATAAACGAAGGGCCGGCTAGTTTCAGCGCCTCTATAACAGAGGAGGCATACATGCCTGGAGTCACTGATATATAGTAAAGCCCATAGACAGGTGCCACAATCAGCGTAAATATCATCAATATCGATTGCACACAGTCAGTATAGACAACACTCTGAAAACCACCCCAAACTGTATATGGTATTATGACCACCATCGTCAGTATTATCCCCACAGCTACTGGCAAGTTAAAAAGCGTGTGCAGCGTTTTTCCGCCCCCAATAACCTGCGCCTCTACATAAAACGCGAAAAGGAAAATAACAACAAAACTTCCAAACAGCCTAATGGCAGTCACAGACTTACTCTTTGCATGGCGCTTTACAATCCAGTCCACATAAGTCTGCGCATCATACTTATCTGCCTCTTTCCTCATTCTGTTGGCCAACGCGGTCCAAGCAAAAATATTGCCCAACGCAAGACCTATAGCCACCCATACAGACACAATACCGCTCGCATAGGCAAAGCCAGGAAAACCAACAAGACACCATGCCGACTCGGCCGTAGCTCTTTCCGAAAGCGCGCATGCCCAACCAGGCACAGCCCGTCCACCCATATTCAGGTCAGATGTGTTTTTCACCTTCATCCCCTGATACAAACCAAAACCCATAAGCCCTCCCATATAAACCAGAAGAACCATCAAATTCATTGTTGTATTCTACACAGTCAGCTCTCCCCCACTTAATTTTTGTAATATTCCACCTTACTAATAAACTAATATCGTGGCCCATGGGATTATCTTAAACACCGGTTTATATCATGATACATATATAAAGAAAATTTGTCAATTATATATAATTAAAAAAGAAAATTATCCTTCTTTTTATTGCCGTGGTATTTTGATGGAATTGAATATTAAAATAAGAGGACGTACAATCGCAACTAATTTTTTCTTGACAAATAGCACATAAAAGATATTAAATAAGAATATAGACACAAAATCGGAGAGATTTATAAATGGCAAAGGAAACTAACAAGTCGATGGTTCAGAGAATAGCTGATAAGAGTGGGATCCTGTCCCCTAAACAGCTCCAGCTCGCAATGTATATTGAAAAAAATTACATGTCGCTAGCTTATATAACCATGACGGAATTGGCATCATTAGCAGATGTCAGCGAAACGACGGTGGTGCGTTTCGTCTCTCAACTGGGGTACAACGGATTTCCGGATTTTATGGCAGCACTTAGAAAAGAAGTGGATTCCACCTCCAAACCAAAAACCAGCATGGACAAGTTTGATTTGGAACACAAAAAATATACATTTCCAGATGATACATGCCAAGCTATATTTACACTTGAAATGCAGGTGATGCGGGATACCCTTTCAAAAATAGACACTAAAAAGCATCAAAAAGCGGTTGATATGATTTTTGACGCTCCCGCCATTATCATACTAGGATGCGGGGCCAATAAATGCTGTTCGCAGGCGCTAGGTTTTGCATTACAGGTGATCCACCCAAAAGTACAAATAATAGAGAAACTAGGACTCTCCGAGGCCGCCATAATAAACGATATGCCAGAAGGAACTGTCTGCATCGCATTCACTACGCCGCGCTATCCAAAAGAAACACAGGAGATTCTTGGCATTATCAAAAACAAGAATTTTAAAATAATAGGGATATCAAATTCCATTCTTGCCCCTATCGTACAGTATTCCGACATCTTTTTCCAAATACCGGTCAAATACGTCACATTCATAGATACCAATGCCGCATTCATGGCTTTGATCCACTCGCTAACGTTCGGTCTGCACTTAAAGGATAAACGCAAGATCAAACAGAGAATTGAAGAATACAATAGGTTTACAAAAGAACACAACTATTATGTAGAAGATTCGCTGGAATTAGTCGATTTTTAAGATTTTCACTTCAGTTGCCCTACAAATACAAGGTGTTCATAGCTGCTTATGTCAAAAGACGACCAGTCGCAGATTCTATTATTCTGCGACTGGTCGTCAAACCCAAGCTCGGCTTTTCAAAACAGTAAAAAACAAAGTGGTCAAGCCAGCTCTAATCTCTTAAAATCTCACTAGCTCTAACATTTTTAGAAAAGTCGATTAGGAACCAACGGGTTAACAGCTACATCAGCATTTCCCAAGAGATAGGCCAAGAGCACAAACGATACTATAAATATCAGCGAGCCCAAAACGATTTTCTCATTAAATACCGCCGTGATACATGTAGATGACATAGTCTTAGCCATTGTGAATTCTTTGTTATTCATATCCTTCATCTCCAATCTATTTCCATTACAAGTGAATTTAAGAACGAGATCTTTGTATAACCAGTATAGCGCTTTTTTACACGCCTAACCGTAGAAAAAATATTTGTAGCCATATAATTAAACTACACATATTATTTATAGACATAATACATTCTCGTGCATTAAAGTGTTACAGGCATTAAAAGCCACATTACAAAACGATATATTATGAAATAAAAATGAGGGCCATGCACTTGCAATACATGGCTCTCATTTATTAAGTAAGCAGGGGAGCCTACTTTTTATCTGACGCTGCCTTCCAAAGAAGGTAGACATTAAACCCCCATACGGCGCTCAATAAAACCAGTGCGTTAATTTTCCACATTAGCTTCGGCCACCTCTCCGCTATTCTCCAAATATATCGGATTTAAAAACCCCTTGCTCATTATCTTGGCTACGTAGTTGTTAGTCGCAAATGCCACTAAGAACATGAATGCCCATTGATAAAGCAGCGTCCCCAGAGAGTAGGTGTATTTCGAAATGGGGAGCCAATTCATCCACTCACCAGGATAGCTCTGGACCGTTGAATATGCCCACATGCCCATGATAGCTACGAAGAGAAAAGGCACGGCATAGATGTTTTTAAAGATATAGGGGACATCCAAGTCAGAGCATGGCCCAATACTCTCGTTCCATATCTTTCCAAGCCCGATCTTTATCGCGGCGAACGCCAGAAGAAGGCCGCTGATAAGAACTCCTACGCCATAGACCCAGTCTTGATTATTGAGAAAGTTTATATCAAGCGCAGAGGGAATACCCAGCACCAAAAGGATTGTACCGGCGTATACGATGGCCTTTTTTCTCTCTATGCCCGCGTCCTGAATGATGCGCGTCGTCATTTCCACCATCGAAATGGACGATGTGTAGGCGGCTATTACAAGCGCAAGGAAAAACATTATGCTAAGATATCTGCCGCCTGTAATTACGGTGAAAAGTTTAGTAAGATGGATGAATGTCATTCCCGTATTGCCGGAGGCTATCGCCCCCATCGGATCGGGAGAGAGCGCGAATATGGTCGGAACGACCGTCATACCGCACAACAGGGCGGCCGAAGTCACAGAGAATGGAACCAGTGTGCAGTTAAGGCTGATATCCTCGTCTTTACTCATATATATTGCGTAGGAATGCATTAGCCCCAGTCCCGGCGCGGCCTGCCATACGCACTGAGTGAATGCTTCAAGCCACATCGTTGGATTTTTGAAG